>JAVCCT010000289.1 GCA_030765325.1 Candidatus Stygibacter frigidus
AAATGTCAATTCCCTGAAATTGACAAATATGATGAATATGTGCACTTTTTGACAGAAAAATACGCAAATCTGCAATGATATCAATTACTTAGGTTGAACAGTCTCTATCAAAATGAGACTATTCAATCTTTGTTAACAAGGGCAAAGCCTTATAGCCCCAAACTTAGCAGAAGTTATGAACGGTACTCCGGGCAAGACTCCTGGCGACCAGTTACTACCCTCTGTTCGGTCTTGAGTCAATCCGAAAATACCGTCTTAACTCAATACCTGGCTGGTATATAGATTAAAGCCTGTTAATCGTTGTTTCTGATACCTCGCTGCTTTTTTATTCCATTCATCACGCTCTGGTTGCGAAAGTGTTTGCCAATCTATAGCTATTTCCTTTATCTTATTATTGAAATAGAGTGTTTGCGGGTTAGCGTTGTGGTCATACCTTCGCCGGTGATAGAGCCAGGGATTTTCACGATTATGGTCTTTGTAACTGTAATCAGGGACAGGGTAGACTACTTCTTCGTGGTATTTCCCGCTCATGGCAGTGATCCAGTTCACTTTGCTGCGCAGTCCGCGGCGATAGGTCTTTATACTCTCATATTCAGGTTCGGGCAGGCTCAAAACATACTCCAGATTAGCTGTCAGCCAAGTGTCATAAGCAGTTTCCAGATCACCGGAGGTGATGATGAAATTCCGCTGGCAATATAATTCTCCCTGAAAATAACAATCGAGCCCAAACTCACCTTCGGCATGAAAACTGAGTTCCACCTTGGAGCGTGGTGCAATAGTCTGATGAAAGCCCATAGGCATGCCCTGCCAGAGCAATTCAAAATCACCCCGCTGGCGCACATAAAACGCCGTTTCACCCAGGAATTTCTGTGCACCAGGATGCAAAATATAGGGAGTGTAATAATTGAGTTTTTTGATCACTGACTTATAATCAGCCAGCCGAGGATTGGAAACAGACGCAGCAAAACGCCTGATAGCTTCATTACGTATCACCAGCGGAGTCCGCTGATAATATGATACCGGGTCATAGGGATAGTGTTCCTGTGTGCCGTTTCTCTTAGTGCGATACACAACTCCTTCAAATTCGCCATGCACCTCAAAATTCCGCTGCACGAAATCAAGCACAGTCTTACCTGATAAATTTTTCATCTTTTCCACCTTATTTAAAACTATTTTTTGATGCCCTCTCAAGCCCCCCCTTCAAGCCCCCCCACATATAAATTAACCAAAAACTGGATACTGCCAACAACAACATAGCACATAGTGACATTTTATTGTGAGATAGTGCTAAGTTGCTGTGGGGGATAGGCGGGATTTTGCTGATATAGGTCTTATATGTCCTATAGGACTTATATGGTTTATAGAGGTTTTGGGGAAAGGTAGTTGACAATTTTAGAGGGATAAATTTAATCTTGTGTCGTAAGTAAACCGGAAATAAGTTAAAAAATACAGGAGCAGTTATGGAAAAAAAAGAGATCAAAGTGATGGAGAAAATCCTGAGTGCAAATGACCGTGTGGCGGATGAGCTGCGAGCAGAGATGAAGCAAAAGGGAATTTTAAGCATTAATCTGATGAGTTCACCGGGCAGTGGGAAAACCTCAATTTTGGAGCGGACATCCGGTCTTATAACTGAAGGGATATTTGCTATTGAGGGTGATATTCAAACCACGCTTGATGCTGAGAGGCTGGTGAGTGCAGGAATCGCGAGTTATCAGATCAATACGGGACCTTTTGGTGGTGATTGTCATCTGGAAGCAGGCTGGATCCAGAATGCTCTGCAGGAAATAGATCTATCAGGAATAGACTATTTATTTGTGGAAAATATCGGGAATCTGGTATGTCCGGCAGAATTTGATGTGGGCGCACATTTGAATGGAGTGGTTTTGAGCGTAACCGAAGGTGAAGATAAGCCTTTGAAATATCCTCTGGCTTTTCGCAATTCACAATTTTGCCTGATCTCCAAAGTTGATCTGCTGCCTTATCTGGATATCAATATGCAGCGGATGATCAATAATGTGCTGAAGATCAATCCTGAGATGGAGATAATCATATTATCCAGTAAAACCGGGGAAGGTATGGATGAATGGGTGGAATTTTTGGAGAAGAGAGCAAGATAGAACACGGATTTGACGGATTAGACGGATAGACGCGGATAATGTGTATGGGAGGATTTACTCAGCTTCGAGTGATTCAATGAATAATTCCTTTCCGGAGATGATCGTGGTGGAAGTGGAGTGGCAGTGCGGGCAGTGGAAATCTGCCTGAGTAAGGCTAACCTCCTTTTGGCAAACTTTGCAGCGGATTTTAAGTGGGGTGAATTTTATGATAAGCTGGGCATTATTAAAGCCCTGAAAATCATTTTTTATAAGATCAAAGCAATTCTGCATCACATCAGGGATGATCTGGTGCATCTCACCTACAATAATGTTTACTTTTGAAATGGCATCAAGCTCATTCTGGATTTTTACTCTATGAGCAATTTTTAATAATGAAGTGATCAGGCTGGCTTCGTGCATGATCAGCAGATGCGGGGGAGAGGATCAGCATTGAGCATGGGCAAAGGTCTAAGGCTGCCTAAAGGAGTTTTGAGATATACACCCTTCACTTCATTTGTCACTTTTCCAATGATCGCAGAATTTTCACCATATTTACTGGCACCCATCACTGAGAGTAGATCATAATATTGAGCCGGCACAAATGAGACGATGACCCCTTCATTTGCCATATATAGCGGTTCCATACCGAGGAGTTCGCTTACAGCGAGAGTTGAATTACGGATGGGCAGGGTTGATTCATCAATGATGATGCCTAAACCACAATCGTCATAAACCTCATTTAAGATAGTGGCGACTCCTCCCCGGGTGGCATCACGGATGAAATGCACCTTTGAGGCTTTTAGCATAGCTTGAATAAGGTGATTAAGCGGGGCGCAATCGCTGAGTGGTGGAGGCTGAAGTCCAAGCTGGTCACGACTGTTAATGATAGCGATGGTGTGATCCCCGATATAATTATTCACGATGATCTGATCATCCGGCTTGATCATTTGAGTAGATAGATGAATATCATCCGGCAAATAACCAATTCCGGTAGTAGTGATATATATGCCTTCAGCATTGTGCTTTTCAACAACTTTAGTATCTCCGGCAATGATTTTAACGCCAGCTTCCTGAGCAGCGTGCTGCATGGAAGTGACAATTTTTTGCAAATCTGAGATGGGGAAACCTTCTTCGATGATAAAAGCAGCCAACAGATAAGCGGGAACAGCACCGGAAACAGCGACATCATTAACAGTGCCAGTGACAGCGAGTTTTCCAATATTACCACCGGGGAAGAAGATGGGTTTGATCACGTGGGCATCAGTGGTTACAACTAGACCTGGTTCTATGCGGAAAGAGTCAGAAAGCTCTTCCATCTGGAAGGTGCTTGCAAAAACGCTGGAGATGAGTTTTTGGGTGAGTCTGGCACCACTGCCGTGAGCGAGAGTTATAATATTATCTTTCATATTTATAATAAGCGGCACAAGAGCCTTCCGAAGATACCATGCAGGGACCGATAGGATTTGCAGGAGTGCAGGTATGGTCAAAAAGTGGGCATTGAGGTGGGGTGATGATGCCTTTGAGCACGTCACCACACTGGCAGCCAGTATCCGGCTGCTGATCAGAGATATCAAGATTATATTTATGAATTGCATCAAACTGGCGGAATTCATCTCTGATACCAAGTCCTGAAGCAGGGATATATCCCAGACCTCGCCACCAGGAATCCTGAACCTGCAAGACTTGATTTATAGCCTGCTGGGCATTGATATTTCCTGCAGGAGATACAACCCTCTGGTATTCGTTTTCAATTTTGGGAGAATTATTTTGCTGCTGATCTATGAGCATATTTATCGCAGATAGAATGTCTATGGGTTCAAATCCCGTAACAACACCACCAAGATCAAACTCGCGGGGTAGAAATTCATAGGCATTTGAACCGATAATAGCGCTAACATTTCCGGGAAGGATGAAGCCATCGATATTTACTTCTGTAGAATTAAGGAGTGCTTTGAGTGCAGGTGGGATAATCTTGAAGGCTGGCAGCACAGAGAAGCGGGAAAGATTTTGTTTATGTGCAAGCGTGATTGTGTGGGCAATGCCGGGGATAGTGGTCTCAAACCCTATACCGATAAAGATAGTTTCATTTTTTTTAGCAAGCTTAAGTGCATCGAGGGGAGAATAGACGATACGCACGTCAAGTCCGGCAGCTCTGGCATCTTCAAGGGTTCCATTATTGCCCGGGAGACGGAGCATATCACCAAATGTTGCTATAGTGACAGATCGCAGGTTAATGAGAGAATCAATAATAGAAGGAGGAGTAACACATACCGGGCAACCAGGACCAGAGATGAGGTGAATATTGGGGGGCAGCAGCTTGCGGAGTGCCCATTTTCCTATCGCCATAGTGTGAGAACCGCAAACTTCCATGATACGAATATCCTCTTTATAACGGGCTATCCGGTTGAGGAGTTTATGCACCAGATCATTATTCTGGAACATTTTATTTAGCATAGGCAGCCTGGAGAAGTTCAATAGTTTTTATAGCATCATCTTCGGAAATGATATTGATGGCAAAACCGGTGTGGATGAGAACCCAGTCACCGACCGTAACCTGAGGAATAAAGGTGAGAGAAACTTCCTGATTGATACCTCCCAGATCTACTGTGCCGGTATCCTCACGGATCTTAACGATTTTTCCCGGTATGGCAAGACACATATTTATTACCTCATTTATCCAAGTTATTAGCGATAATTATCTGTCCCAAGGCAATGGAACTATCATTAGGAGGAAACAACCTGGGAGTGAAAACTGTAAAGTTATTTCTTTTTAGCAAAGAGATTAGATTAGAAAATATTATCCGATTTTGCATCACTCCTCCGGCGAGTACTACATTATTAATAGAAGATTCTTTTCTGAGAAGTATTACTGCCTGAAGAGTAAACTCGATTATAGTACGGTGAAATCGGGCTGAGATAATATGGTGAGGAATATTTTGGTGCAGGTCATGGGAAATATTTTTGAGAAGAGGTTTTATTTTAATATTCTGCTGATCAAAATAATATTCATAGGGTGGGTAATCCATGATATTTTCCGGGCAGATAAATTCCAGAGCCATGGCAGCCTGAGCATCAAAAGAAATTTGCGTGACCAGATCAAGCATGGCACTTACACAGTCAAACAGCCTGCCCATGCTGGATGTGCTAAAGACGTTTAAATTTGAGGCAAGTTGTCTGGTGATTATATTTTTTTCAAAATCTGAGATATTATTAAGCAGGTCAGTATCAAGCATATTTTGCCTAAGCCAGGCATAGGCAATGCGGATGGGTTTTTTTATGGCAGCATCTCCACCAGGAAGCGGCAACGGCTCCAGATGAAATTTATTTTGATATGAGAGGCAATCGGCAATCATGATCTCACTTCCCCAGATGATACCATCATCTCCCAGTCCTGTACCATCATAAGCAATACCAATGACGGGTTCATCTAATTGATGCTCTGCCATAACTGCAACGATGTGGGCATGATGATGCTGAATTCTATAGAGCGGGATATCTAATTTTTCAGCAAAACGGGTACTCATGAAATCCGGCTGAAGGTCGCAGGCTGCGAATTTGGGATGAATTTTGAACCAATGGCAAAATTTATTATAGGTTTCCTGATAGAAATCTAAGGAGTTGAGCGTATCATTATTGGCAATATAGGGAGAGAGGAAGATGGAATTACGGGCAGCAAGTGCAAAAGTTAATTTCATAGCAGCACCGGCAGCAAAGGAATCAGAGAGAATCTGATCTGATGACAAAGGAGTAGGAATATAGCCACGGGAACGCCGGATCATAATATTATGGGGCTGAGCTGCCCGGATAACGGAATCATCACAGCGATTGAGAATTTCGCGGTTGTGGGTAAGATAATAATCACAAATGGGGGGTAATTCATCAATACAGGCTGCTATAGGATGATCATGAAAATTACCGGAAGTCATGACCAGAAACCTGAGATCATCCTGAAGTAGAAGGTGATGCAGAGGCGCATAAGGAAGAAAAATACCCAGGGAGGGATTAGCAGGTGCCACAAGCTGAGATATATATTTTCCAGTGGAAGGAAGTATCAGGATCGGGGCAGCAGGTGATTGAAGGAGTTGAATATCTTCTGGTTTGACAGCGACAATCTTATCCAGGTCTTCTTTTCTGCCCATCACGGCAAATGGTTTATGGGGTCTTTGTTTCCGATTTCTAAGAGTATTAACTGGATCATCATCAGTAGCCAGACAAGCCAGATGAAATCCGCCAATTCCCTTAATTGCAATGATATTTCCCTGTTTTAGCAGTTTACGGGTAAGAGAAAGTGGATCTCCAGGTACAGGATTTTTGTGACAATCAAGAAGCTGCAGACGAGGTCCACATTCAGAACAGGCTACAGGTTGAGCATGAAACCTGCGATTCAGGGGATCGCTATATTCCCCGCTGCAATAATCACACATCTCAAATTTGCCCATGGAAGTGGCAGGTCTATCATAGGGCAGGGACTTGATTATGGAATATCTGGGACCGCAATTTGTGCAATTAATGAATGAATATTCATGTCTGGGATCGGTAGTGGAGTTCATTTCAGCAAGGCAATCTGGACATAAAGCAAGGTCGGGAGAGATGTGAGTGATGCCGGAATCAATTAGACTTGGGAGTATTTGGAAGGAGTCAAAATTACTATCAGGGAGTGTAGTAACGATCATAGTATCAATTATTGAGGCTTCTGGAGAGTTATTTTTTAATTGTTTAAGGAAATTATTTAGTGAAATTTCATCACCAGTGACAGCAATTTCAACACCCTGGGAGGAGTTTCTTACATAACCTTTTAAGTTATTATTATATGCTAACTTATATACAAAAGGTCTAAACCCCACACCCTGCACAATCCCGTTTATATTTATGATATACATATAAATTCCTTCTCAAATCATATAAATAAATATTTAAAAATGGAATAAAATTGTCAAGAATAAGCAAAATAAATATTATTAAAAATATCAAAAATATTTACAAAGAAAAAATATTATTCAGATAATCAAATAAATAATATTTACAGAACAGAAAATAAAATAAAAATAAAATAAAAATTCTTGACATAATTTTGATGTAAATTTTAAATCCGCCCGTGAACCTTGAAGTGAAAGTAATGATCTAATATATAAAGTTGAAAAATATATATTTATGGAAGTGTTATGAGTGTCTATTCTATTAGTAAGAAAGAGTGGGCAGAATCACTCATCAGGGTTATAACAGATTATACGATTTATGCTCCGGTAGAGAATGGTGATAACGCAGATTACAGGTTAATGACGGACAGCACGGTTAAAGACATCTCCTATGATTGCGTGATACCCGTACTCCCCTTAAAGGCATTTTTCTTTCCCATCAAAGAAAACGTAGGCCAGGAACCAACTACCCAGAAACGTATCATATTAGGAGTGCGCAATTGTGATTTAATAGCGTTAAAACTGCTTGATGCCGTATATCTGGATGATGAATTTCTGGATATTCACTACGAAACCCGCCGTACGAATACCGTTCTGATAGGTAATGACTGTCAGGCAATCAAGGAAACCTGTCACTGTACTACTTATGGACTGGAGCCCTATCCAGAAGAGAATATGGATATTACTATTTCTCCTGCTGGTGAATTACTATATTTGACAGTTTCCACCCTTAAGGGAGAAGAATTGCTAAGCGGGATGGCACCTAAGGGATTGCGGGGAGTGGAAGGTTTGCCAGAATCCGTATATACAAAAAGGAGTGCGATCCGGAATCTTTTGGAAAAGCAGAACAAAGACCTGCCAGATTTGGAAGAGACAAAAGCTGCTTTATTGAACACTACTGATGAGTTTTGGGGAGAATATGCCGCAAAATGTGTATCATGTGGGGCATGCTCAGTAATATGTCCAACCTGTCATTGTTTTTTATTAATAGACAGGGAGAAATTTGAGAAGGTAAAAAACTGGGACGCCTGTCAATATCCTGCTTTTGAGAAAGTAGCAGCTGGCGAGGATCCTTTGAAGAAGTTAAATAAACGGCTTAAAAACCGCTATGAGTGTAAATATATTCATAAACCAGGGATGTTTGATGTGTTAGCCTGCACAGGATGTGGCAGGTGCATTGATGCCTGTATTGGCAAGATAGATAAAAACCAGATAATCATAGCAGCTTGTAAAAAGGATTAAATATGCAGGGGAAAAATATTTATAAACCCATATTGTTCAAGCTTGATAAGGTAGAGACTGAGAGTCCTTTGATCAAGACATTTTTCTTACATCCTGAATCAGATTTTCATTTTAGAACGGGCCAATTTGTGGAAGTGACAATTGAAGGAGTAGGTGAAGCACCATATACTCCATCATCATCGGCAACAATATCTGATCGGATGGAAATTACAATAATGAAAGCCGGTTATGTAACCAAACTGATGCATGAGCTAAAGGGTGGAGAGACCCTTGGGATCAGAGGTCCTTTTGGAAAAGGTTATCCGCTGGAAGAATTTCACGGGAAAGATGTCATTATTTTGGGTGGTGGAGTAGGAATTGCTCCTTTGCGGTGCCTGATCCTTACCATGCTGACGGAAAGTGAGAAGTATAAAAAGATCAATGTCTGCCTGGGAGCGCGAACCCCGGGTGATTTTATTTATAAAGGCTGGTATCCAGAGTTAAGAGCACATGAGAAGATCAATTTATCACGAGCAGTAGATAAAGCAGATGCCGACTGGCAGGAAACAGAAGGTGTGGTAACAGTGCTTTTGGATAAGCTCGAGCTTGATTTTTCAGAGGCAGTGGCAGTAGTATGTGGTCCGCCTATAATGATGAAATTTGGCACATATAAATTATTGGAAAAGGGTGTTAAAGAAAAAAATATCTACCTATCGATGGAAAAGAACATGTCATGTGGACTGGGAAAATGCGGACACTGCGCTTTGGGTGATTATTATGTATGCAAAGACGGTCCTGTATTCACATATGATCAAATCAAGGACTATCCAGACATCTGGATTTGAGAGATATAAATATGAGCAAGAAGATATTAATTGATCTATCAAAATTCAGGGACAGTGAGACTGGCAGTTATAATTACGGGGAGTGCATTTATGATTTTCATCCGCATAATCTGGGGATGAAGGATATTATTGAAAAGGCTA
>JAVCCT010000003.1 GCA_030765325.1 Candidatus Stygibacter frigidus
GAATATTTACCTCACTATTAATCTGTAGAGTTAAAGCATAAAGATTTTCCTCAGAGCTAAAGACAAGTCGGTCACTTTCCACTTTGATATTTACATTTGCCAGTGGAGCATCACATCTGAGCGGTAATTCTGCGGGGAATATTTCTATAATACCTACCACATACTGCAAGATCAGGGCAGCATCATAGGCTTCTACAGCTTCATTGGCATCCACATCTGCTACCGCAATACGCCAGTCTTCCCAGGGCAAAGGTGCTGCCACAGGATCCAGTCCCACCACATATTGCAGACAAGTAGCTGCATCATAGGCTTCTACCTGGTCATTATCATCAATATCACCAAACTGATGATAGCCGGTATAGATGAAACCTACTGTCACCATCTCAGATTCTCCCAGATCATATAAGGCGGTAACTCCGATTTCATAATAATGATTGAAAATCAGATCAGTCATCTGAATATAAGTTTCTTCTATTTCAACCAGGAAGTTATTATCCTCGTAAATATTGAAATGAAGCGCGCCCGGAGGAGCTGTCCAGCTTATAAATCCCCCTTCATCTGCTATCACATCTTGCGGGGGAAGTAACTCCTGTTCCGGTAATAAAATAATCTGAACCTCAGTAGTTTCTCCTTCGATCACTGCCACCTCTACACTCACGCTGTTATACCCGTTCAAAGTAGCTGTTAATGTATATACTCCGGGAATTAACTGCAGGGTGAAGAAGCCAGAAGCATCAGTAATAGTAGTATTTCCAGCGATATTGATCATCACTCCTTCCAAAGGCTGCATATTGCTGTCATATACATACCCGATAATAGTTCCGACAGATACTGCTCCGCCTGAATAGCAATATACCCAGCCATTACGTCCACCGGCTACTACTTCCATGCTGCCATTTCCGTCAATATCATGGATCACACCAATGGCATCCACGGGAGTTCCCACATATACAGATGAGAGTTCTGAGCCATCCACTCCATCCAGATAATAAACATAAGAGCTGGTAAATAGAGTACCTACTACTACGTCATTTATGCCATCGCCTGAAATATCATCTATTCGCGATAAATTCCAGGGCTGGTCAGCTACCGGCTGACTCCAAATAGTAGAGCCACTATAACCATCTAAGACTACTGCATTATCAAAAGTACTGTGAGCCACACTGATATCAGGATAGCCATCACTATTCACATCATCTAAAAGAGCAAAACGCAGGATAATGGAAGTGCCGATATTCCCGCTCCACAATTCACTTCCGCTGGCAGCACTCAGTCCATAACAATTCCCGCTGAAATCACCTGCTACCATATCACATACTCCATCTTCATTAATATCACCTAATTGTGCTAATGCCCATACAGAAGAACCAGCAGCGGCATGAACCCACATCTGATTGCCATTAGCTCCATTTATTCCATAAATAAGACCAGTAGTTTCATTAACATTTGAAGCTCCAGTAATTGCATCAGGCACGCCGTCATCATTGGCATCAGCAATTCCGATCACAGAGAACTTAGGTCCAGCAGTATAAAACTCCCAGATAGATATTCCGCTAACTGCATCCAGGCAATATGCTCTTTGCGGTCCTGTGCCATTACCATCATTCCCCACGGCTGCTAAGATGTCATTAAGCCCATCATCATTATAATCATAACTGCTATCCACCTGATAGACCCAGCCTCCACCGCCATATTCTGATGTATCATGTTCCCAGATCACTTCTCCAGTGAGACCGGAAAGCAGATAAATAGTCCTGACTCCTGCCGTGCCTACTGCCACATCGCAATAACCATCATCATTAATATCATCAGCGATTGACAGTCCTGATTGCGAATACACATTACCCAGTTCAATTTCCCAGATAACATCTGCCCAATCAGCAGAATTGCCATTAAAACAGCGGATATAGCCATCTTCGGAGCAGATTATCACATCATCCTTGCCATCACCATTAATATCAGGGATAGCACCGATAGCTTTGGGACTATTATCATAGCTCGTGTCTATCTCATATTCCCAGATCTGCTGACCAATAGTAAAATTCTGTAACTCTCCTATTCCCACCAAACTTACCTCAAACGGACTCTCATCAGGGTCATTACTGACTATCAGCAGATTCCCTGGATATGCCATCTCAGCTGTGGGATTGAACCAGACATTAAATTCATAAACTTCGTTTGTTGTGAGAGTTATGGGCAATTCATCGAGGATATTTATCTGATAATTTTCTCCCGCAATATCCATATCACTGATCACCAGATCACCGGTTCCCTGGTTACTTATCTGAATCGTCTCCCCGGTATAGCCATTCACTCGCACCGTGCCAAAATCAAGTGTGGCAGGAGTCACTTCAATATCTGCATCAGCAAACACACCGCTACCATTAAGCTCCACTTCCTCCAGCGGGTTCACAGGATCATTAGAGCCAATCTCCATAATTGCACTGAAATCTCCCCAGTTATTCGGATTGAAAGTGATGCCAATATACCCGGTTCCTCCCGGTTCCACAACCAGCGGCGGTTGAAATATAGCTGAAAACTGAGCTGAGGGTATTTCGACAGATGTCACACTCAAATCTGCTGTACCATTATTATTAACTGGCAGATCAACATTATCAGTTTCACCTACTATCACTTCACCAAAATCATATTCTGTGAAACCCAGCTCGATGGCAGGATTACCACCTCCACCCAGATCAACTTTATAGAGATAATCCTGTCCCGCACCCTGTCCATTATCACAATACCACAAATATTGACCATCAAAGACAATACCTGCCGGGTCTACCCCTTCAGAAGCGTGACTTTCGATCAGGCTGCCATCGGTGGGATCTATTTTATAAAGTGCATCTCCCCAGTAATCAGCCATCCACAAAAACTCGTTTTCACGGCATAAATCCCAGGGCTGATTGTCCGGTGCAGCAAAGCTCTGCAAAATATTACCGGCATCATCCAATCTGTAGATAAAACCATCAGGGTCGTAGTACGTACTCACCCAGAAGTCTTCCTCATCATAACAAATACCGGACATATAATGATCCGGCAGATTAAATTGAGAAATGATATTTCCATTCATATCCAGTTCCATAGCTATTGCCGGATTGGAAGAAGGTGAAGGATGATCAGTTGTCCATAAATGCTCGCCATCATAAGTGAGTCCAAAGCAATCTCCCAGACTGGGAACGCTGAATGCAAATTGCCAGTTCCCGTCTGCCGGATCTATCTGATAGAACTCATCTCCATTCACACCATAAATCCCGCAATACAGATATTCCCCATCCCAGGCAAGACCTGCTGCACCTTCCGGCACGATAAAAGTCTCCACAACTGTCCATTCTCCTGATAGACTCATAACTATAACAAAAATAAGCATAACTAAAAAGCGTCGCATAATACCTCCTGCGTAAAATTAATATTCTCTTATCCTCTGTCCCGATCATAACCAAAGTAATTCAGATTTACAACCATTTTGTATCTTGA
>JAVCCT010000014.1 GCA_030765325.1 Candidatus Stygibacter frigidus
CTCTGCATGCAGAAGTCATTTTCGACACCCACAGACGAGGAAATGGCAACCCAATTGTCTGAGTCGTAACCCCTCTGCATGCAGAAGTCATTTTCGACATCAATCTTACTGGGCACGAAATAAATTATATGTCGTAACCCCTCTGCATGCAGAAGTCATTTTCGACAGCTACCCTTTTTCAGGCAGTGATAGTGGGCTTTTACAACCCCCTTTTGGCGACAGCCTGGAAAACAGGTGCAAAAACAGTCATTTTTGGGAGCAGTTGCCGGAATCCTTGTAACTTGTTGTATATCAATAAGTTACAAGCCACCCCTTAAAAACCTTATAAATCATTATATATCAATGAATTAGAAGGTATTTTGTCCAAAGGCATCTCTTAAAAAAAAGGTTAAAAACCTGTCGCCAGAACTTCACAACTGACAAATATTTCAAACTCGCAATATTTATCATAGTCGCAAATGAATTCTACCACATCTATGAGCTTATAATCACCCCTTCCAGATGGAAGGTCATTTTCTTCTGAGAATTTCTTTGTTTTGCATTATTTAAAGTTCTTTCGCAAATATCTGTTCTCAGCCTGCAATCCTAAGATTGCAGATAAATAATTATAAATGTGTCAAATACTGTCAATCCAAAAAGAAGAACAGATCAGGAATATCCTTTCCGATCACTTTTGATTTATTAAGACAGGTTTTACAGACGGAGAAAATATGAATGACGCCATCATCTTTTCGAATTTTATTCAAATCTTTCATAATATAATTCACCGCTTTTGAGGAGACCTCTAAAACAAATACGGATTTTTGGATTCTCAGTCCTTTTTTTTCGAGATACCGGGCAATTTTTGTTCTGATTTTATTATCTGAGATATCATAAGCGACTATAAACATTATAGGCTTCTATATGCTTTGAAGTTAGTACCCAGGTAGAGTGAATTTTTTAATGAGAGCACAGTTTTATCTATCCATACTTCATAGGAAAATGTACGATCATTAATTTTCACTTCTCTTTTAATGGTATTTTCATAATATCTGATAAATGCTCTGAAGCCAGGGGAATCTAATTTCAGGTAGCTGGAGCCGGAATTATGATAGAAATTATCTAAGGTGATCAGTTTTTTATTTATCAGAGCTATTACCATTCTATCAACCAGAAATCTGAAGCATTCTACTAAATCAGAAGCTAAAGCTTCGTGAGTACCTCTACCCTGGTGCATAATACCGGAAAAAGGGTCAATGCCATTTGCGCGTAAAGCTTCGGAAACTCTACGGTAGAGCAGAGTATATCCAAGAGACAGGAGGACATTTACGGGACCTTTTGGTGGATGATATGAGCGGGATTCAAAGGGGAAATCAGCAACTAATTCTCTAAAATGGCTGTAGTATAGTTTTGCAGCAAAGCCTTCTTTTCCTCTGATAGAATCTATAGAGTCACATTCTGTCAAGCTGTTGGCAATTTCAGTGAGTTTTTCTGCTTTTATATCTCTTTTCTTGAGTAAGCGGTATTGATTAATAATCTTTGTAAAAGCTATTTCGCGAGAAAAATCCAGCGAAAAATTATCGAAAGAGTAAATATCATCATCATTGAATAAATCTTTGATAGTCTTTAATCTGCTATAACTCTGGAATCCACCCAGCGGTCTTCCATGCACAGAAAGAAAATGCAGTGGGATTTGTTCTTTAATTGCCCGATAAATAATTCCTCCGCTAATGCGTGGTTTGCCAAATATCAGGATGCGGCTAATTTCTTTCCATAAAACCCTGGTAGTGTTATCAGCGGATTTAACATAAATACTATTTCCGGTTGTGCTGGCGTAAGTGATGGTAAATGATAGATATAATGGTTTACTGTTGACATTTGCCAGTTTATGATATGGCAGCCAATCCATTAATTCGGGATCATTGTTTCTTTTTGAGAGCAAAAAAATCTCTGATTCGGAAATATTGTATCCCAGGAAATTTAGAGAACTTGTTTGAGAAAATTCTCTGTATTTATTCAGGTTGATTTTTAAGCCGAGGATTTTTAACATGGAGTTAATTTTATCCATGACTATCTGTTTATTAATATCTCTGCCAATGATGATCATATCATCGGCAAATCTGATGAGTTTAAGTTTTTTCTGATTTCTAAACCATCTATCAAAAGCCAGCATGGCAAAATTTGAAAGCAAAGGTGAGATTGTGTTTCCCTGAATCAGGTTTTTGGTGAAATAACTACTAATAAGATTGATTATAGAGTGTTCAATATTCAAAGCCTGGAAGATCAGAATAAGTTTCTGAATAGACAAAGTATCAAAGAAAGATTCAATATCCAGTTTAATACCCCATGAGAATCCTTTATCGAACTCCTTTTTCAGGGCTGCTGCTGCCAGATGGGAGCTATAGCCTTTACGGTATGAATAGCAATTTGAAGTAATTAAACCCGTCATCAGTTGATTAAAATAATCAGCTATTATAGAAAGGATCAGTTTATCGGTCAGGCAATAGGCAGCAATTTCACGGTATCCGCCATTTTTCTTCCTGATCTTATATATTAAGGGAGGAGTCGGCAGGTATTCATCATTTTCAATTTTGGTGCTGATTTTTCTCAAATACTGGGGGTGTTCCAGGAGGTCTTTTGCTGTCATATCGCTGCCTGGTTCATTATTAGCAGCCATATCAATTAGTTTTGCCCTTAATTCAGAGAAAGAAAACATTTCTAATTTGTTATCTGCGTAATTAAATATAGGATTGGGAAGTTCCCTAATGTAATAAAACCCGAACCCGAAAGCTCTGTTTTTTCCTAAACCGCAAAATTGCCCAAAATGGAGTAATTGGAGGAGTTGCTGAGAAAATTTACCC
>JAVCCT010000276.1 GCA_030765325.1 Candidatus Stygibacter frigidus
CTCTTCTGCACCATTCTTTTTTTATACAACCAGGTTCCCAATATTTCCCACCTCCAGAATTATCCCGGCACACTAATATTATTGTAACACCCATTCTCTCATTATTTCAGATCAAGTTCTACCAATTTACATCACCGTAACTGCCAAACAAGCGTAACAACAAAGCACAATATAACATAAAAATGTCAGTATGTGCTATGTTGCTTTACTTCTAATCTACGACATAAGATTTAAATAATGTATAAATATGGTAGATATAGAGATACTATAAAAAAAGATAACGGTAATATGAAATTAGAACCAAAAACGTGTTATATTTGCTAAAAATGTTTCCTATTGATAAATAGGTATGTATATAAATTAATGAAAATAATATTTAAAATGCTTCTTACTGGTTTTGTTTTTTGATTAAAATGGGTGATAATATCGCAAAACTGGGAATTCTATTGACAGAAAAAATATGTTAGATATCATTTAATAGTCTGTAATGATAGGAGGTTTTATGAATAGACTAACAGTTAGGAGTTTTAACAATTTCAGGAGAATTACGTGGTAGTGAAGAATGCCTGGCAAAGAAGGCAAGCAAAGAGAGCTCAGCAGGGAGAAAATCCTTGGGTTGGGACAAAGAAATTAATCATGGATTTATTTTTAAAAATTTAATATATATCGTAAATTGTTTGACATTATGGAGCTTTGAGTGTGACGTAACCGGGAATGGGAAGGCTGTGATAGCTATTAATCGATGCTATTGATAAAGTAGAATAAACAAATTGATATAGAGTTAGGTTGAAATATGCTATTGTGGTAATTTGGGAATGAAAATTGCTTATATAATTGGTTATAGAAGTGAAATGAAGTAAATAAAAAGAAAATGGAGGCTAAATATGAAGAAATTAACAGTTACATTATTGATTATGTCAACAATATTGATGCTGGGAGCAAAAATTGTCAATTTGAGTGACAGTAGCACCGGAATTACGGTTATTGATGAGACTGCTGGCAATACAGTCTTAGAATATAATTGTGGGAGCTTTAAGACAGGAGATGTAACCATCGACGGAGAAATATGGAATCAGGTTATACTGGCAGGTGAAAGCGTGTGGCAACAGGTTGGAGCGCCTGGATTACCTCAGTTAAAACGAGAAGTGATAATCCCTGGCAATTCTGCTATGGCAGTGGAAGTGATTGCAAGTGAATATATTGATATGAAAATGAAAGTTGCTCCATCCAAAGGAATCCTATCACGTGAGATTGATCCTGCAGATATAGATTACATTTTTGGAGAAACTTATTCAGAAGATGAATACTTCCCGCAAATGCTGACAAGTTTGGGGAATCCCTATATATTTCGTGACTATCGGGGAGTATCAGTAAAGATAAATCCATTTCAATATAATGGTGTAACCGGCAATTTACGGGTATATACACATCTGGAATTACGAGTAGTTGCCAGCGGATCAAGCAATGAAAATATTAAATCTGAAGAGCCATCAGCGATAAATCATGAGTTTGCCAAGCTATATGAACGGCATTTTATTAATTACGGCAGTGATCGTTATAATGTGATAGAAGAGCAGGCTGGAAGAATGGTGATCATCAGTTATGGTGATTTTATAGATGAGATGCAGCCTTTTGTGGACTGGAAAAATCAGAAAGGTATTGCTACGACTATTGTAGATGTTAACACTATTGGAAATAATTCTACCAGTATTCAGAATTTTATTAGTTCAGAATATGATGCAGATGATGGACTGGTTTGGGTATTACTGGTTGGGGATAATGCGCAGGTGGCAAGTAAGCTATACAGCGGAGCAGGTGGAGATCCTCAATATTCATATCTGGAGGGTAATGATAATTATTCAGAGATATTTATCGGCAGGTTTTCCGCTCAGACAGCAGCACAGGCAGCCACTCAAGCGGAAAGGTCAGTATATTATGAGAGGGATATAGCCGAAGGCGACTGGATGCAGAAAGGAGTAGGAATTGCTTCCTCACAGGGAGCAGGATCGGGTCACTATGGAGAAGCAGACTATGTTCATATAGGATATATCAGAGATGATCTGCTTGATTATGGATATTCGCAAGTGGATGAGATATATGACACAAATGGAGCGAATGCTTCTATGGTATCAAATGCCCTGAATGAGGGAAGAGGGATAATAAATTACTGTGGTCATGGCAGCACCACTTCCTGGTCAACCACAGGATTCAATGTGTCCTATGTAAATGCCCTTACAAATGATTATATGTTGCCCTTTATTCAGTCCATAGCCTGTGTTAATGGTAATTTTACGAATGCAACCTGTTTTGCTGAAGCCTGGATGCGAGCAACTCACAATGGTGCTCCCACAGGAGCAGTTGCCATATTTGCATCATCGATCAATCAAAGCTGGGCACCACCAATGTATGCTCAGGACGAATCAGTTGATCTGCTGTGTGCAGAAGATTTAAATACTTTGGGTGGATTATGGTTTAATGGTGTATCATATATGATAGAACAAAGTAGTGATATATCCATGGCAAAAACCTGGCATATTTTTGGTGACCCTTCTTTGCAGGTGCGTACGAAGCAACCAGTTGAGATGGATTTAACCTTTTCGCCCACAATTGTGATGGGTCAGGAAAGCTATTTAGTGGAAACAGAGATAGAGGGTGCACTAATTTGCCTGAGTTATCAGGGAGAGATATTAGCTCAAGGTTATAGTGGAGCTGATGGCAATGCTTCTATTGCATTAGGAGAACTTCCTGAGGAATCTTGTAATCTAACTTTGACGGTAAGTGGATATAATAAGATCACAGATATCCAGGATATTCAATTGATGTCAGCAGGTGGGGCATTTTTGCAGATGGTAAATTATGATGTAAGTTCTGGAGATGATGATGTATTGGATGCCGGAGAAAATGCAGAACTGAGTATAAGTTTGATCAACATAGGATATGAAGATGCTGATAACGTAGATTTTGTATTAACATGTGAGAATCCTGATGTTTCCATAATAGACGGCAGTGAAAATATTACTACGATTGGTCAGAATGAAATGACAGACCTGATTGATATATTTAGTTTCAGTATCAGTGAAGAAGCGTTAAATGGATTACCTGTTACTTTTAGTATAAGTGCAACATCTGGAGATCAGGAATGGATATTCACAATTGGAGAGATAATATCAGCAGAAGCTGGACTTATTTCTAACCTCGAGTCAATTGATATATATTTGGATCCTGATGAGACAGGAATGAGTGAACTGGGATTAAAAAACAATAATTATGAAGGTTCATTAAACTATACCATATTCATTGATGAAACAACGGGTAACAGGAGCATTGCAGGCTCTACGTTGACGTGCAGTGCAGGAGGATTTGAGCCCGGTGAATCAGTTGACTGGACTTTTACATGTGAAAATAACAGTGTTGATTGGGAATATATAAAGGACATCGTTATCGATTTTCCAGTAGGAATTACTGTGAATAGTGCCGGAGATTTTACTGGTGGAAGTGATGATCTGGGATTTACTGGTGAGCTTGGTGATGGAGCGAGCTGTAATTGGCATGGAGAGAACTCATCAGGTTGGGGAAACCTGCACAATGGTGAAACGGCAACCGCTACCCTTAATCTGACAATTACTCCTGGATTTATTGGAGATATAGAATTAAGCTGGCAGTTAACTGGAGATAATTATGCTTCAGCTCCTCATCAGATCAATGGTGTGATAGATATCTTAAGTGGTGGAACAGAAATAACCTGGCTTTCTATAGATGGATTATCAGGTAGTCTGGCACCTGGTGAAGAGGTAGTTAAAAGTCTTGATTTTAATACAGCCGGACTTGCAAGTGGTATTTATACTGCAGATTTGCTGATCAACGGCACTGATAATTCACTCGTTGTACCGGTAATATTATATGTTGGAATGGGGATAATTCAATATGGTGATGTTGATGAAAATGGACAGGTTGAATCTTTTGACAGTTCATTGATCTTGCAATACATTGTGGGTCTCGACCCTCAAGCCGTACCATTACCATGGGAAGAATGGCGGATAATACGAGCTGATGTGGATGGTAATGGTACCGTGGAAGCATATGACGCAGGATTGGTATTGCAGTTTGTGGTTGGATTGATTGATGAATTTCCGGCTGCTGCTGGGAGAGAACATACTCCACCTTATGGTGACGCAGATATAAGAGTAAATACTGATAATGAACTGGAATTTTATACTCGGGGAGAAGTATATTCACTGGAAGTCATGAGCCGGACACATGAATTTGTGCTTGAAGCTCCTCAGGTCGGCAATGATGTTATGTGTGCATATAATACTGCTAATGACATTTATCGATATGCCCTGGCAGGTTACGGTGAATTTAATAGAGCTGAGAGTTGTTTGAATATCCCCGTGAGAGGTTATATCCCCCAGGGAGAATTAACTTTATACCTGAAAGTAAATGGTTATGAATATGAAAAAACTGTCTATTTAGGTGATAATGGCAATGTGGCACCAGTGGTATCTACTCTGAATGGTAATTACCCAAATCCCTTTAATCCTGTGACAACCATTGACTATTCGATATCAGATAATGATTTGGTAATTATGAGTATTTATAATATCAAAGGTCAGCTTGTTAAGAATTTATTGAGCACCAATCAGGAAGCAGGATATCATCAGGTGATCTGGGATGGGAGAGATGAAAAGGGTAATATGAGTTCCAGTGGAGCATATATCTGCATGATGCGCACTTCAGATGGAGTTCAAACCAGAAAAATGATCTTACTAAAATAAAAAAAAGAATCCGAGGGGGGGACAACGTAATGTATGTCCCCCTCCTTAATTTGGAGGTTTAGTGAAACAGTTTCTTATTGTAGTATTAATTTTATTAGTCGGTTTATTATCTGCTGCCTGGGTAGATACCGGATTAACGGCAGACAATATCATGGAATGCACAGATTCCAATAACAGCGAGACAAATATTGAATTTAATCTGGATGGTTATAGCCTGGATTTAGAGAATCTTGATGGGATTGACTGGCAGGTATTATCACATCCCGAAGCAGGAGAATTACTCGAGATTGGCAAGCCTGACATTCCAGTTTTTTCAAAATTATTAGCTATTCCAGCAAGCGCTAAATTAAGTGTAGAGGTAACGGAATCGAGAGAAAAAATTATCCGTGATATAATGATAAAACCTCAGGGTGAATTGATCCTCGAAAGTGAAGGCGGGGGAGAGAGTTTTACAATTGATCAGGATTTTTATGCCCTTGATCAGGAATTTCCAGGAGAACTTGTAATATTAGGTGATGAGGCAGTTATGAGGGATTTTCATATAGTAAGACTGACCATACAGCCATTTCAATATAATCCTGGAACCAGAGAACTGAGAGTAATCAGCTCAATGCAGATCAAAGTGACTTCTATAGGGAATGAGCCAATCCGAGGAGAAAGGAAAATTTCCAGAGCTTTTGAACCAATATATAAAGGGACAATTTTGAATTACAACCAGATCGTGGAAAGACCAGAATTTCAAGCACCATGTTATCTATTCATTTATCCCAATAATACTACCGTACACAATATTCTTGCATATCTGCTGGACTGGAAAACAGAAAAAGGATTTGAAGTACATTCAGCCAGCACTTCTTTAACCGGAACCAGCACAACTTCAATAAAGAATTATATTCAAAGTGCTTATGACAATTGGGAGAATCCTCCGGAATTCGTATGTCTGGTGGGTGATCATGGAGGAAGCTACAGTATTCCTACTTATTTTGAAACTTATTCAGGTTATAATGGAGAAGGGGATCAGCCCTATTCACAATTGGATGGAGGAGATATTTTAGCAGATGTGATGGTGGGTAGATTACCATATAACAACACTTCTGAATTGCAGACTTTGGCATCTAAGATAATTAATTATAATCTAATCCTTATATAGGTAATACTAACTGGTATCGCAGAGCTTTACTGGTAGGTGATTCGTCATCTTCTGGTCAGTCGACTATAGTTACGTGTAAGGCAGTTAAGGAAATGATCCAGGAAGATAATAGTGCATTTATGTTTAATGAAGTCTATAGTGGTGATTTTGATGGACAGATGAATTCCGCTATCAATACTGGTGTGAGTGTGATGTGCTATCGAGGTTATATGGGCATGTCCGGTTGGAATTCAAGTGATATCAGTTCACTCACAAATGGTTTTATGCTTCCCTTTGCGACGATACTCACCTGTGCATCAGGAGGTTTTGCCGGTAATAACTGCAATAGCGAATATTTTGCCAAAGCAGGGACATCTACGAACCCCAAGGGAGCTATTGGAGCCATAGGCACTGCAACTACTGGAACACATACCTGTTTCAATAATAGTGTGACCCTGGGGACACATTCAGGAATCTACCAGGAAGGGATATACAGCATGGGAGGCGCTTTGGTGCGAGGTAAGCTGAATTTGTATTTATCTTATCCCCAAAATCCCGGTTATGCAGTGGATATATTCTCACACTGGAATAGTCTGATGGGAGATCCCGGACTTGATATATTCACTGATATTCCCAGAGAATTAAATATAGATTATGAAGATGAGATCAATATCGGGCTTGAGTATCTGGAAATAGATGTGAGTCTGCTTTCTGGATTGGGAGTAGAAAATGCCTGGATTTCTCTGGTTCAGGATAATCAATATGTAAGTGCTTACTCTAATACTAATGGTAGTGCCTTTATTCCCCTGGCAAATTTTAGTCAGGGAGAAGTAACACTGACTGTAACAGGTCATAATTGTCATCCATATCAATCAACGATCGATATTGTAAATGATGCCAGCCTGGTAACAATGAGTGATATTACAATTGATGATGATTCAAATGGCAATTCACAAGGTAATAATGATGGAGTCTGCAATGCAGGAGAGACAATTGAATTATGGATTAATATGCATAATTTTGGAGGATCTTCTGAAAGTAATGTTGCGATGAACATGCGCTCAACTTCACCTTTTGTATCCATATTAAGCAATAATATTTCTTATGGTACTATAGCAGCAGGGGAAACAGCAGAAGCTCTGGAGCCTTATATAATTTCATTAGGATCAGAGACTCCTGGTAATATTAATATCATGTTTTCGATGGATATAAGTGCCACTGGCGAGAGCTGGATAGATGCTTTGGAGATATCTGTCAGCGGACCAATGCTTGATTATGATCATTATAATATTATCGGGGGAAATGCTATTCTCGATCCTGGTGAAATGGCAGAGATGTATGTGACTTTAAATAATCTTGGAGATCTTGCTGCCTATGGAGTATCAGCAACCATCTCCTGTGAGGATGACAGGATATCGATAGTGGATGATTATGGAAGTTTTGGGACCATTAATCCCGGCAGCAGTGCAAATAATAATGCGAACAGATTCCAGGTAACAGCAGATAGTCAGATCTTACCTGGTGAACAAATACCAGTTAATATATATATCACAACTGATAATTATTATACCAATACAAATTTTCTATTAGAGATAGGAACCGTGATGGTTTCAGATCCATTAGGTTCTGATGCGTATGGATATTACATCTATGATGATGAAGATGATGAATATAGCCTTGTTCCGTTTTATAACTGGTTTGAGATTGATCCTGCCTATGGGGGACCAGGGAATGACACTGGCATTAATTCTGATGTAGAACATGGACAAAGTGTATTGCTTGATCTACCCTTTGTGATGCACTTTTATGGAGTGTCGTATAATCAGATCACAGTGTGCTCTAATGGCTGGGCTGCACCAGGAGTAACTGAGCAGGAAGGGTTTATGAACTGGCGTTTGCCCGGTCCTGGAGGACCTTCACCAATGATTGCCGCTTTCTGGGATGATTTGAGATGTACCAACGGGAATGTGTGTTATTATAATGATTCTGCCAATCATCGCTATATCATTGAATGGTCAAGATTGCAGAATGAAGTGGGTAATGCAGAAGAGACCTTCCAGATAATAATTCGTAATCCAGTATATTATCCAACCCCAACAGGTGATAGTGAAATACTGATAATGTATGATGTAGTAAATAATGTTAATAGCGGTTCTTATCGCGCTGATCATGGACAATATTGTACAACCGGTATAGAAGATCAGACTGGAACAATTGGTCTGGAATATACCTATAATAATACTTATCCCACCGCAGCAAAACCGCTGGAAGACAACATGGCACTCCTAATAACAACTAATTCTCCAGCGATCCTGGAGCCCCCTGTAGCCATCCTGAATGCTCAGGAATTTATGTTTGTGCTTGAACCTGGAGAGACCAGTTATCAATCTCTGGAGATCAGTAATGAAGGAGAAGCAAGTCTTGTATTTAATCTGAGTAAGGATTATTTGAGCAGCAGAGATAGCGGTGGTCCTGATGGATATGGTTATATGTGGTTTGATAGTGATGAAACAGGTGGACCAGAATATGACTGGTTAGATATCAGTAGCAATGGTACTCAAGTGGAATTCACTCATAATGATCAGGGAACTGATTTGATTGATATTGGTTTTAGTTATAATTTTTATGGTGAGGATTATACTCAGTTTCGGATCAATCCTAACGGCTGGATTGGTTTTGGAGACGATAACACCGGCTGGTCAAATTTAATATTGCCAAACACTGAAGGTCCAAAACCATCGATATGTCCTTTCTGGGATGATCTATATCCTCAAATTGGTGAAGACGGTGGAGGGGAAGTATATTATTATTCAGATGGCAGCCAGCTAATCGTTATGTTTGACGGGGTAGAACACTATTCTGGTCAAAACAATGGAACTTATGATTTTGAAGTGATTATTAATAGTGATGGCGGGATCAAAATGCAATATCACCAGTTAGATGGTGATATAGATACCACAACAATTGGGATTCAAAATGCAACTGGAAATGATGGATTGTGCATGGTTTATAATAATAACTATATCCACGAAGATATGGCAATAGAGTTTTACAAGATAGTTGATTGGCTTGATATATCTCAATCCAGTGGGATCATTGCCAGTGGAGAAACATTATCAATTACATTAACAGCAGATTCGGGAGATTTGGAACCCGATAACTATTCCTGCTATTTGAATTTGAGTACAAATGATCCTCAAATAAGTGCACTTGATATTCCAGTAAATATGAATATTGGCGGTCAGAATATTACTTATGGAGATGTAGATAGTAATGGGTTGGTGGAATCTTATGATGCATCTATTTCAATCCAGTATTTTGTGGGGATGGATCCGATCCCGGAAATTGATCCATTACCGTGGGAAGTTATGAGGATAATTTCAGCTGATGTAGATGGCAATGGCTCGGTAGAATCTTATGATGCCTCGCTGATCCTGCAATACTTTGTGGGGATTATAGATGTATTTCCTGTAGAGCAGAATATCAGGCGTAAATACGTGGGAAAAGAGCTGATTCCCGGAACAGAAAATGAAGCGGAAACAAAAGAGTTAAAAAAGACTCAAAATCTTCTTTACAAAAAATGATGAAAGTAGAAAATTTACTTTCGGAGTTAATTGCTTTGGTCCGCTTGAATTCTGGAGGAAGTATGAATCAAGAAAGAAGCATATATAAAAAATACGAAAAATCCTTATAGGAGGGAATTTATTATGAAGAAAGTGATTATTTTTACCCTGTTTTTGAGCATTAGTATTTTTGCTTTTGCCCAGTTTAATGACCTTTTATTTACTGAGTACATTGAAGGTTCGAGCAATAATAAGGCTCTGGAAATTTACAATGGCACAGGAATGGAAGTTGATTTAAGTGATTATGTGATTTTACAGGCATCTAATGGTGGAAATTACGATGAGTATTTTCTATGGATGAGTGGTACGCTGGCAAATGATGATGTTTTTGTGTATGCTAATTCATCTGCTGTTCAGGAAATACTTGATGAAGCTGATAGCTTAGGAACAGGAATTTGCTGGTTTAATGGTGATGATTATCGAGGTTTAGGTAAGATTGATTCACTGGGGATTTATCCAATTGAAGGTCCCTTAGGTGATACATTGATGATCAGTATAGTGGATCAGATAGGAACATATCCAGATGATCCAGGTTCTTCATGGGAAGTAGCTGGTGTTTCAGATGCAACAGTTAATCATACTATGGTCAGAAAATTTGACGTAATCGAAGGTGTTCATGGAAATGATGAATGGCCTCTTGCAGCAGGTACAAATGCAGATGATAGTCAGTGGGTAATCTATGATATTGATACTTTTGAATATCTTGGTTATCACGGAGAAATTGTTCAGGATCCTGCTATCGAAATTACAGCTCCTAATGGAGGAGAAATGTGGTATGTAGGACAAACCTATTCAATTACCTGGAATAATGATTTTTTTGGAGACAATGTAGATATTTATTTAGATTTACCAGTAAGATTTGATATAGCGACTGATATAGTTAATACAGGAAGCTTTGAATGGCTGATTCCTGTCGATGCTCCACTGAGTACAGAAATTATGATGGTAGTAGAAGACGCAGTAGATGCTGATCCAATGGATATGAGTGATAATTTCTTTACAATCGCCATGATGGGTGAAGTTCCGGAAATAGTAATAAATGAGATTATGTATAATCCTTCCGGAGAGTTGGGCGATGATGCCTATTTTGAATTTTTGGAATTATATAATCCCGGTATTGAAGCAGTAGATGTGAGCGGCTGCTATTTTATCGAAGGTATTGAATATATTTTTGAAGCTGGAGCCATGATCGATGCTGGAGCATATATTGTATTAGCTGTTAATGCAGATAGTCTTTTTGATGCTTTTGGTGTAGTAGCTTATGGTGAATTTTCTGGTGCTCTTGGTAATAGTGGAGAAGACATTTTACTAGCAACGGCAGAAGGTGTGGAAATAGACTATGTAAATTATGATGATGGTGGCGACTGGCCTACAGCACCTGATGGATCAGGATCATCACTGGAACTTATATCACCAGAACTTGATAATTCGCTTGCTATCAACTGGCAGGCAAGTTATGCTACTAATGGAACTCCTGGTGCAGCAAATTCTGTACCTACCTCATCAATTGGCTGGGGAAATCTGCAGTGGCCCAGTAGCATTCAAATAGTTGAAGGTGAAACAACAGAAAATATTTATGGTCAGGTATGGATGGACGGAGTCACAGGTGATGCCGGACAAGGTATGGGAATCACCGCTCAGGTTGGTTATGGTGCTGATGGCAGCACTCCTGGTGATGACTGGACCTGGTTTGATACAGTATATAATGCCGATAGCGGAGCAAATGACGAATATATGGGTAATCTTTCTGGAATGACAGAAGGCATTTATGATTACACCTACCGTTATATTTATGAAGGTGATGATTTATGGTATTATGCTGCTGAAATTGGAAATCTGACTGTAGTTGCTACTCCTCCAGAAGAAGTTAATATTACTTTTGCTGTTGATATGCAATATCAGCAAGTTCCTCCCGAAGGTGTTCATATAGCTGGAAGTTTCCAGGGCTGGGATCCTGCAGCAACTGAAATGCTTGATGATGATATGGATATGGTATATACAATTACTTTACCGCTCATGTCTGGGACCTATCATGAGTTTAAATATGTAAATGGAAATGCCTGGGGTCAAGACGAAAGCAATAACCGTAATATCACAGTTCCAGATGCAGATTCTGTTTTAACTACAGTTCTGTTTAATGACTGGTTCCCCGTTATTGACGGTGTATTCTTTAGTGAATATATTGAAGGCTCATCTAATAATAAAGCTCTTGAAATTTATAATGGTTCTGATGATACAGTAAGTCTTGATAATTTCAGAATCGCACAGTCCGTTAATGGCGGTGGATGGGCATATTATCATTACTTCCCGGAAGGTGCTGTAATTGAAGCCGGAGATGTCTGGGTAATATTAAATGCTGATACAGATCCTACCTTATATCTTCCTGAAAATGCTGATGAAGTTTTAAGCTATCCCAGTGTTGTTCATCACAACGGTGATGATGCCAGAGGTCTGGAATATTCACTTGATAGTGTAAACTGGGCATTGATTGATCTGATTGGAGATCCAGATAATGATCCTGGTAGTGGCTGGGATGTTGCTGGAGTAGCTGTAGGTACGCAGAACCACACTTTAGTTCGTAAAGGTTTTGTTACTGTTGGTAACACTGACTGGCTGGCAGCTGCTGGTACAAATGCAGATGACGGAGAATGGATAGTGTATGATCAGGATACCTTTGAATATCTGGGTTATCATGGTGAAGCTCCTGAACTGGAAGTGATATTTAATGTAAATATGAACTATCAGATTATGCTTGGTAATTTTGTAGTTGGAGAAAATTTTGTAGATATTGGTGGAAACTTCAATGATTGGGGTGGAATGCCAATGGTAGGTGAAGACCTTGATCAAGATGGAATTTATACTATGACTACTATGCTTCCTTTAGGATATGGATGCGAATTTAAATTCCGTATCGATGGAAACTGGGATCTGGCAGAATTTCCTGGTGGTGATAATAGATTATATACCGTTGTTGACGGTGAAAATGTCTTAGACTTCTGGTTCAGTGATGAAGAAATTCCAGAATTCACTACTCAGGATGTTACTGTAACATTCAGTCTGAATATGGAATATGTAGATCCAGCTCTCTATGCTGGTGGAGTTTCTATTCAGGGTAGTGTAGTTCCTCTGGGCTGGGATCCAGGAGTAAACCTTCTGACCCCAATGCGTGAAACTTATTCAATAGATTTATTATTCCCCGCTGGTTCATTATATAATGTAGAATTCAAATTTGCCATGATGGCAGATGGTGGTGACTGGGTTTGGGAATCTGTTGATAATAGGATGTTCACGATTGATGATGCCAATGCCACTATGGTATTGCCAGAAGTTTTCTGGAATGACCTTGTATTTGTTACTATTCCAGAAATTCAAACTCCAGTTGACAGTACTGATGTTTCTCCTTATGCAGATCAGGTTGTTACCACTCAGGGTATTGTAACTGCATTAGCTTCAAGTAAATACTGGATCAGTACTCCAGAAGGTGGAGCTTTTAGCGGTATGTATATTTATGATCCAGATCATACTCCAGTATTAGGTGATGATGTGATGATTACTGGTACAGTATCTGAATATTACAATCTAACAGAAATGTTTGATATCACTGGTTTTGAAGTATTAAGCAGTGGAAATGAAATACCTGCAGCAACCCCAATCACAACTTTGCAGTTCTCAACTGAAGAAGCCTGGGAAAGTGTTCTGGTGATGGTAGAAAATGTAATTGTAACTCAGGAAGTTAATGATTATGGTGAATGGTATATAAATGATGGAACGGGTGAATGTCAGGTTGAAGATACAATATATCATGTTGAACCATTATTAGATGATGAATTTGTTTCAATCACTGGAGTTGGTGGGTTTGGTTATGGCGTTTATGAATTTCTTCCTCGTTTTGAAGAAGATTTTGTAACTGGACCGGAATGGATCTATGGTGATGTAACTGGTGACTGGAGTGTAGATGCATTTGATGCAGCTAACATGCTTCAGTATGCAGTGCAGCTTGATCCAATAGGAGCACCATTACCATGGACATGGCAAATTATTGCCGGTGATGTAGATGGAAACGAATTAGTAGAAGCTTATGATGCGGCTTTAGTTCTGCAGTACAGCGTTGATCTTATCGATGTATTCCCAGTAGAACTTATTAGAATTAGTTCACCTAAAGCTGATTTAGCAGTTACTGTAGAAAATAATGAATTAGTTTTCACAGCAAAAGGTGAATTGTATAGTATTGTGATAAATATTGATTCTGCTTCTTTGGATTTAGGTGCACCCAAAATGGCATCTGATGTAATGAATGCCGTTAATCAGGAACATTTTGCTGCCGCAATCGCAAGTCCTGAAGTATTGAATGGTGAAATTATTCGTTTACCATACTCAATAATAGATAATCAGGAATCAGTTACTGTTTACTATAGTGTAAATGGTGTAAATGGTGAATATCAGATAGATGTTCAGGATCTGGAATCAGATATTCCTTTAGCTAATGCCTTAATTGGCAATTATCCTAATCCTTTCAATCCTGTAACAAAAATTCAGTTATCAATTGCTGATAACGACACTCCAGTTTCAGTTAATATCTATAATGTCAAGGGTCAATTAGTAAAATCTCTGTTCCAGGGTAGTTTAGATAGTGGATATCAGAGTCTGGTTTGGAATGGTACAGATAATAATAACCAGGAAGCTGGTAGTGGTGTGTATTTCTACCGAGTTCAAATCAGTGGATATATTAGTATGAATAAAATGTTGATGCTGAAATAAAGCAAAATATCGGGCAGGGGCGGTATTCGTCCCTGCCATTATTATTTGTTAATAAAAATAGAATTAATGTAAATATATAAGAAGGAGTTTAATTTA
>JAVCCT010000358.1 GCA_030765325.1 Candidatus Stygibacter frigidus
ACTCCCACACTTTCGGCAAGGGCAGCCTGGGTCATTTCTCCATTATGAAACCGATGAACACGCATATTGTTGATCAGTTTAAATTCTTTTTTCTTTTTCATGCACTCCCCTTTGTTACCGCTTCTAATGTCGAGTGATATGTATTTTATGTCAACTTATATTTACTACCCGGCAACTCTTTTACACCAATTCAAATTATTAATACTTTTTCATGACGTCAAATTATTAATTATGTGCTTAGTTGTAACTCCAAAAATCCCAGGCAGGCATATTTCTTGACAAGGAGTGAGGTTTCAAGCTTGAGGAGGTAAAGGTGAAAGATGAAAATAAGATATATATATTTGCTGCTAACGCTGCTGATATTCATGAGCATCAGGGCGGAAGAGATAAGAGCATTATGGGTGCCCTCCTGGGATCTTACATCTCAAGAGAAGATTTCTGATATCGTCACAAAAGCGGCTGATGCAGATTTTAATACATTACTGGTGGAAGTGCGTTTTCGGTCAGATGCGTTTTATATCCCTAATCGTGATAATTGTGATTTTCCTAACCCAGACACTGCCTCGCGGTTGCTGCAAGAGGATTTTGATGCATTGCAATATGTTATAGACCTCAGCTATATTTTTGATCTGAAGGTTTATGCCTGGCTGACGATGTATGTGGCAACTTCCAATGATCTGGCGAAGTGCCCGATGAATAATCCCTGGTATCGATCTCCGGGCTGGATAACTACGGATGTGAATTTTGATAAAATGGCGGTGACTGAAAAGGAAGGTTCATACCTTGATCCGGGCTTACCAACTGTGCAGAAATATCTGTATAATGTGGTGATGGATGTGGCAACAAATTATGATATTGATGGTATCCAGCTTGATTATGTTCGCTATCCAGGCAAGCTTTGGGGTTATCATCCGGAAGCTTTTGCCCGATATCAAAAGGAAGTTCGCAAACAATCCCCGGAAAACTGGCAGAAATGGCGATGTGAACAGGTTACAGAACTGGTAAAGAGGATCAGAAGGGGATTAAAAAGTCATGCTCCTGAAGTGGAACTAACGGCAGCAGTTATCTCTGATCCTGATAAAGCAATCGAGGACTATAACCAGGACTGGATGTTGTGGCTGCGTAAGGGATATGTGATGAGGGTATTTCCCATGAACTATCATGCCAGTGATCAGTTATATCAAAAAGCGGTGGATAAAATTGCTGTACGCGACTATGAAGCGCAGGTAGTGATGGGCATTAGAGCCTGGAGCACATCGGGTGATTATAAAGCTGAGGATATCAATTCCAAGATAGATTATTCCTGGAAAAGGGGGATATATAGCTATGCCCTGTTTAGTTCAACTGGGATAGATGATGGAAATTACTGGAAAGAACTTCTGCTGAGGAGATCAAGATGAGGATCGATCAATTATTAAATAAACTTTGCCTTTTTAAAACGCGGTCTATGGCAAAAAAAGCCTGCGACCTGAACCTGGTAACGATTAATGGTAAAGTGGCAAAAGCATCTTCAATTGCCCATGCCGAAGATTTAGTGCGCTATACTGTTTATAACTGGCAATATACTATCAGGATCATTGAAGTGCCTCAGGGCAACGTATCTAAAACTACTGCACCCCAATATTATGAACTTATTAAAAAGAAGGAAAAACCTGGTTAGATTTGGAGTACATCGAATCCGTCGATGTGTCGAACCGATAGGTGAGAAAAATACTTCAACGCAGAATCTAATCATAGGATATTAGTTTATGGATGCCAGGTGGTTTCTGGTTTAGGTTGATTTCCTTTGCGGCTGACACCGCACACAGTGACATTCTCACTGTACTCCGAAAGTAACTGATAGATTTCTGGAACTTAAGATTTGGAGTACATCGAATCCGTCGATGTGTCGATCCGATAGGTGAGAAAAAAAATTCAACGCAGAATTTAGGAGAAATTATGGATGGGATTAAGTTTTATCAGCATAATCCACCGCATCTCTATTGTGAAGGTGGAAAGTATTTTATTACCGGTGCCACGTATAAACATAATAGGTGTTTTGCTGATGATCACACCAAAGAACAATTGCTTAATTCGATCAAAAAGGGATTTTTTGATAAAGGATGGATTCTGGAGGATTGGGTTATAATGGATGATCATTATCATTTAATGGTGGATTCAAAGGAAAATAATGAATTTCTGAAAACCATAATGAACTCAATACATAGATTTACGGCAACCTGGCTTAATAAACGAGACAAACTTCAGGGTAGAAAGGTCTGGTATAATTACTGGGATAGCTTGATAACTTATGAGAGTTCTTACTATGCCAGATTGAATTATCTCTGGTACAATCCAGTAAAGCACGGATATTGCAATTATGCTGAAAATTATAAATTTGGGAGTTTCAGAGAGAGATATTTAGCTGATAAAAATTATATGGAAGATTTAAAAGCTGTTTTCCCCTGGGATGAGTTAGATATCTATGATATGTAGATTTGGAGTACATCGAATCTGTCGATGTGTCGATCCGTACTCGGTGAGATAAGGACTTCAACGTAGAATTTAATTTAGAGGTTAAATATTTTATGGATACCTGATGCTTTTGATCTGGGTGGAGGTCTTTTTGCGGCTGACACCGCACACAGTGACATTCTCACTGTACTCCAAAAGTAACTGATAGATTACTGTAGCTTAGATTTGGAGTACATCGAATCCGTCGATGTGTCGAGCCGTACTCGGTGAGATGAGACTTCAACGGAGAATTTAATTTAGAGGTTAAATTTTTATGGATACCTGATGCTTTTGATCTGAGTGGAAGTCTTTTTGCTGCTGACACCGCACACAGTGACATTCTCACTGTACTCCAAAAGTAACTGATAGATTCCTGTAGCTTAGATTTGGAGTACATCGAATCCGTCGATGTGTCGATCCGTACTCGGTGAGATGGGACTTCAACGGAGAATCTAATTTAGAGGTTAATTTTTTATGGATACCTGATGCTTTTGATCTGAGTGGAAGTCTTTTTGCGGCTGACACCGCACACAGTGACATTCTCACTGTACTCCAAAAGTGGCTGATGGTTTTCTGGACATGATGAATATAGTAAACCAAGGAAGCTGTTTTGCATTTCAATTCTGCTCTTGGGAAAATATATTTGACTAATGCTGGGAGATATTTTATATTTGTATGGGAATTAAATAAATCAGGTTAATTATATGAGGAGTGCAAGTGTCATGAAAGCAATATTATATATAGCAGTAATAATCCTGAGTGTTTTATTATTATCCTGCACGGAGCAGCCTACACGTGATAATCCTTATGACCCTGGGTTTGATCTGCCGGAGCCGGAAATCACTGGTTTGGATGATATTTCACTTACAGATAAACAATTAAGCTGGGACTATGAGCTGGATAATATAGAAGGCTTTATGATCAAGCGCAGTGATGATACTGAGTGCCAGGAAGAGATTATGATTGCACCTGAGGTGCGAACCTGGCTGGATACTATGGCAGCAGTGAATAAACATATTCAGTATAAGATAAAAGCAGTCGCTGGTGAGAATGAGTCTGATTATGTGAGCTCGGTGATATTGGATAATATGATGACGGCAGTGGACAGCTTTGCAGTTTCGCAGGTTTCTGTGAGCCGATTTTTGCTAACCTGGCAGCAGGAGCACATTATGGGCGAAGAGGGCTTTATTATCAAGCGCAAAATAGATGATGCATTGTGGGAGGAAATAGCTGTACTGGAGCCAGATACTAATCAATATGAAGATGATCTGGCAGTCAGGAGCTTTGATAAGGTTTATTACCAGATATACAGTTTTGTGGGAGATGAGCTTTCTCCCCCGGCAGTTGGCAGTTGCGATATATTTTTCCCGGGTCCTGCGGCAATGGAATATGAGAAGCTGGCAATAAACCGCATAAAGCTTACCTGGCAGGAAGAGATCAATGGTGAGGAAGGTTTTTATATTGATCTTACTAATGATGGAGTGACCATTGAAAGATATGCCGTGCTGGCAGAAAATACTACTGAATGGATTGACGAACAGGCACCCATTAATCATGATCTGCAATATAAAGTTTATGCTTTTGCGGGGGATAATACATCTAACTATACTATTACTACTATTATTGATAACACATTTCCTGCGGTATATGATCTGACGGTGGAGCAGCAGAATGTCCACCAGTTTCACCTTAGTTGGGAGCAGGATCTTATAATAGGAGAAGAAGGATTTATCATAGAAAGAAAGATAGAAGATGGGGAATATATAGAGATAGCAGTTTTAAATGAGGATGAGGAAAGTTATCAGGACGATTTTGGAGAAAATAGAAATTTGAATACGATATATTATAGATTAATAGCTTTTTTGGGAGATGAGTGCTCACAGGCGGTTTATATTAGTAATCAGATTCTTATTGAACCCTCTGATGTTAGTTACGAGAAATTAGCAATAAATCGGATAAATTTAATGTGGCAGGATAATTCTGAGGGAGAGGACGGATTCAAGATTGGAAAAAAAGTTGGAAATTCGGAATGGTTAGAAAACTATGCTACAGTGGGAGAAAACTTAAAATGTTGGATAGATGAGGAAGCGGAAGTTAATGAAAATCTGCAGTATAGAGTTAATTCTTACTTTTGTGAAATTAATTCAGATTATATTCAAACAGAAATAATTGATAATACATTTCCAGCACTTACAAATATAGAATATGAAAAATTAACAATAAACATGATAAGAATAACTTGGCAGGATAATTCTGAGGGAGAGCAGGGCTTTAGGATAGAAAAAAAAGTTGGCGAGTTTGAGTGGGTAAAAAACTATGCGATAGTAGTAGAGAATGTGATAAACTGGATTGATGAAAATGCAGAGATAAATGAATATTTGCAGTATCGTATATTTGCTTATTATAATAGTCAGATTTCTGGATCAGTCCAGACTGAAGTTATTAATAATAATATTCCTACTCCAGAGAATTTTGATATAAGTATCAATAATGATAATATTTTACTAACCTGGAGTTATGACTTAGATGGAATAGATGGTTTTAGGATTGAGAAAAAGGAAGTAGGTGGAGATTGGGCATTATATGCAGATAATATTGATGCTGTTTTGAGAGAATGGACAGATTATAATTCAAATAATTTAGATATTTACAGGATGAAGGCATTTTATCAGGAATATGAGTCAGAATGTTCTAATATTGTTCTTTGGGGAATTGAGAATATGATCTATGTAGAGGGTGGCACTTTTCAAATGGGGGACCATTTTAACGAGGGAAGTAGTGATGAAATTCCTCTTCATGAAGTTACGCTAAGCAGTTTCTTTATAGGGCAGTATGAAGTCACGCAAGATGAATATGAAGAATTAATGGGTAATAATCCAGCTAACGGTTATGGTGTGGGTGATGATTATCCGGTTTATAATGTAACCTGGTATAATGCTGTGGAATATTGTAATGCCTTGAGTGAGCAGCAAGGTCTCACGTCTTGTTATAACCTGAGTGACTATAGCTGTGACTTTGGTGCAAATGGCTTTAGATTGCCAACTGAAGCTGAATGGGAATATGCTGCCAGAGGTGGTGTAAACTGGACTGATAATTACAAATACAGTGGGACAACTGATAATCTGGGTGATTATGTGGTATATGGTGCAAATGATCCAGGAGGCACAGCAGAAACTGGATCGAAGCTGCCTAATCAGCTTGGTATTTATGACATGAATGGAAACGTGTACGAATGGTGTAATGACTGGTATTCGAATGAATATTACACCTCAAGTCCAGAGGCTGACCCATTAGGACCTGAAAGTGGCTCGACCCGAGTAGATCGGGGTGGTAGCTGGTTCTACAACAGTGCCAGTTACTGCCGGACTGCTTATCGCACCAGCTGCAACCCTAGCGGCAGCAGCTTCATCCTTGGCTTCCGCGTAGCCTGCAGTTCAAATTAAAGCAGGATATCTTACTTGAAAAATGAGAGATTGTGAAAATGAGAATCAGCCAAGGGCTGACAAGATTGGGATAGATTGATAGATTTCTGGGAGTTTTATGATTATGATCTGGGTAGTAGTTTTATGCGAATGGCGTCGCACACAGCGACACGGTCGATGTACTCCGAAAGTGGACGTTGGTTATCGGAAGTGATTTATGGTAATCTGGAGTGAGGGAATGAGGGATTGATGGAGAGAAGACTCGAAAAAGAGAAATATAAAAGATAGAAAGATTTGGAGAGTGATCGATGAAAATTGAAAACCTTTTGGAAATTATTGATAAAGGTGAGAGTATTGAGGAAGAATTCAAGGAATGCCGTGAGGATTTGAGCAGGGAAGTATTTAAAAGTGTGTGTTCCTTTTTGAATACTAAGGGTGGTCATTTGTTTA
>JAVCCT010000086.1 GCA_030765325.1 Candidatus Stygibacter frigidus
AAACTTAGGAGTTTATTTATTTTATTCGTTTGCAAATGCCCTATATAGTGAAATTCTTTATATAGCCCTTCCAGAAAAGGTATTTTGGTTTCTGCTTCCTGCACTTTATTCTCGCCAATATATTCTATACCAACTGATAGGGCAGCTTTGATCACATCCAGACCATGCGTTTTAGTAACAGCTAACAGCTTAATGTCGCTCCGCTTTCTGCCAGTGCGTTCAGCTGCTCTATCAATCCTTATTTCCACTTCTTCTACTCTTGCTCTAATATCCATATTCATCCATTTCCAGTTTTCAGGAAAGAGAATTTATCATCTCACATCATGTCAAGCTAAATGCCTGTGAATCACTTCTTGCGAGTAGTAAGCAAAAATATCGCCGGGATCACATACAAGGTCAAAATTGATGAAACAAGCAAACCTCCAATAGAGACTACCCCCATCGGCTGACGGAATTCCTTGCCTGATGCTCCCATTCCCAATGCCATGGGCAGCATGCCTAATATGATCGCCAGTGTAGTCATCAATACCGGTTTCAGTTTTGTGGGTGCAGCTTCAATTAAGGCATCATGACTGCTGTAATTTTTCTCGCGGATCAATTGATTTGTGTAATCCATGATCAGAATCGCATTATTCACCACAATTCCCACCAGCATAATGATTGAGAGCATGGAAATCATATTGATCGTTATTCCGGTTATATATAATGCTGTGAATACCCCAATCATTGCCAAAGGTAAGGTTGCCAGAATAATAAAAGGCTGCAAAAATGATTCCAGAATGGCTGCCAGAAGCATATAGGTCATAATAATTGCGATCAGCAGCACAAATGCCATATCACGCAAATTTTCATTCATCATTTTTGTATTTCCACCCCAGTCAATGCTGTAACCAACCGGCATATTCAGATTATCAAGTCTTTTATTGATCTCCCCATTTACCTCACTTAAGCTATAGCCATTTGCCACACCACCAGTGAATTTTATAGCTCTTATCTTATCAAGATGCTGTACCTGTGATGCCGTCTCAGTAAATCTGATCTCACAGAATTGTGCCAGGGTATAGATACCTCTCTGGGTTACCACGGGAATTCTGCCAATCTCTTCCGGGGTATTCACCTCAGCATCAGAATAACTTACTCTGATCTCATATTCGTTATTATTCTCTTTATAATATGAAGATGCCAGAAACCCTTCTAAACCACTTCTTAATGCATAAGCAAGATCACTTATTGACACTCCGTATTCTGCCATTCTTTCCCGGTCAGGGATAAAACTCACCTGAGGATTGCCTTCCTTGGAAGAAGTATCAAAATTTGTCAGTCCCGGTACATCCTTCAGTATTTCTACGATCTGTTCATTCAGCTTCTGCATTTCTAATGGATCAAAACCTGTTAAACTGAATTCCACTGGATCTGATCCCATGGACATGGTAGTCTCTTCCCCTATCCTGATGAGCACATTTCTCACATCCTCTAAATCATGCATAAGAATATTTGAAACTTCCAAAGTTGATAATTCCCGCTCATTAATATTGATCAACTTCACGCTCAGATTTGCCACATGAGTTCCTCGCGTTGTTAGATCAATCTCACCCAGCTTACTTAAAATATGCTTCACTTCCTTATGCTTTGTAATTATGTCTTCTACTTCCTGCACTTTTTGCTCAGTAGTTGTCAGATCTGTTCCAGGAGGTAATTCCATTCTCACATTAATACTACCCACATCTGAATGAGGAGAAAATTCAAAGCCCAGCTGCTTTGCCAATTGAAAGCTCATTATTAAAAGCACTATGCTGATCACGATCACCAGACTGGAAATCCAGCGATTTCCCAGAATTAATTTAAGTGTTTTACCATAAAAATTTTCCCAGCCCTTAAAAAGCTTCTCAATGCTTTCTCCCACTTTATTTCTTTTCGGTTTTTCCGGCAAAATCCGTGATGCCAGCATCGGAGTAAGAGTAAAAGATATCAATAATGAAAATAAAGTGGCAAAAACCACTGTCATGGCGAAAGGTCTAATTGCAGAGCCCACAATTGAATGCAGACTCGCCAGTGGCAAAAATACCGCTATATTGGTCATGGCTGAAGCGATAACCGCAATAGTGACCTCCGAGGTGCCCTTCTGAGCCGAATTACGCCTGTTTTCTCCCAGATGTTTATGCCGAAAGATATTTTCCAGCACAACCACTGCATTTGTCACCAGTATTCCCACTGAGGTAGATAGTGCCATCAAGGTGATAATATTCATGGTATAACCCATTTGTCCCATCAGAAAAAAACTGCTGATCAAAGATACTGGCATGGAAATTGCCGCTATTAATGTTGACCGCAAATCGTGTAGGAAAAAAAGCAATATAAGAGCTGTAAGCAGGATTCCCATCAGTATATTGGAAACTGTGTCTTTTACTGAATCATGAATATGATCAGCATTTGTGAATATTTTTATCAAATTTGTACCTGCCGGAAGCAGCTTCTTGATATCATCCATGCGATTATCTGCTTCTTCATCCACTTTCACCACGTTTCCATCCCGACCTATTATCAGTCCCAAACGAATTATATTATCATATCTTTTATGCCCCAGATTATCATAATAAGATGATTTTATCAATTGCTCTTTTTTCCCATCTGTCACCTCAGCAAGTTCACGCAATCTCCGCATACCATAAGCAGTAGGGATCCGCATCGCTTCCAGTTCGTCCAGATTATTAAATTCACCTTCCAGCTTAGTGCTCAATCTCTCGCTTTGCACCTCAAAACTGCCGCCACTCATGTCCAGATTCTCTGATGATAATATTTGGGATACAGCAGGTAATGATATACCCTGGCTTTTTACCGTATTCTGCTTAAAAGCGATCTGAATCTCTCGTTCCACACCACCATCTACTTCCACTTTTGCCACTCCAGGTATCTTGGAAAATTCTTCTTTTAATACATTATGTGCCAGGTCATACATCTCCACATCGCTTAATTCCCCGCTAAGCACATATTCTATCCCGGCACGTGCAAAGGGATCCACCTTTTCAATTTCTGGCTTTTCTACATCACCTGGTAAATTATTTAAAATGGCGTCTATTTTATCCTTTATCTCCTGCAAGCCCAATTGATCATCCTTAGTCATCAGAAATTGCACTACTACCAGTGAAAAATTCTCTATCGAATAGGACTCGATCTTATCTATTTCAGAAACTGTGGAAATCGCATCCTCTATCTTATCCGTCACCTGTGATTCCACGATCTCAGGACTGGCTCCAGCATAAATCGTCTGAATCGTCACAATAGGAATTTCCATCTCGGGCATCTCTTCCAGATTCATGTTCCGATAGGCGATAAAACCAAATACCACAAACACCATTATCAGCATGGTCGCAAGTACAGGACGCTCTATTGCTAATTTAGCTAAAAACATCTATTTTCTCCCTTACTGGCTGATCTTAACCAGACTGCCATCTTCTAGAAGATTCCGGCTTTCAATCACCAGCTTATCCCCAACCTTTAGTCCACTTGTTATCTCAAAATTCAGTCCGCTGAATTGCCCTGTTTGCACGTAGCGATTCTCTGCCCTATCACCTTTTATAATATAAACATAATCACCACTACTGTCCCGCAGCAAATTCTTCTTATCCACCACTATTGCAGAGGGATTATTATATACTTCCAGCTCGATCATCGCATTGATATTAAATTTCATGATCTTCTGGGGATTATCAAATTCCAGATCCACTTCAAAAGCTCCTCTCCGTTCATTCATGGCATATCCCACAGCCGTCACTTTACCCCTGTACTCTATATCCTGCCATTTAGCTATTGCCAAAGAGCCCTTTTGGATCATGCCAATTTCTTTCTCAGTAACGGTTACTTTGCTCTTCAATTTGTTCATCTCTGCAACTGTAAATAGCAAATCTCCGGCTTCCACGTGATCAGTCTCATCCACATATATCTCTACCAGATACCCGCTGATCGGAGCAGCAATTTCTAACATCTGCTTCACTGTATTTAATTGTGATTCTGCTGCCAGATAACCAGCTTTCACATTATCCACTTCCTGCTGTGATATGCCACCTTCCTCATGAAGGTTCTTTAATCGCTCATAACTGGCTGACATCACATCATAATTAGCTTTTGCTGCCTGATAATTCATACCTGACAGATCCTGAGGAAATGTTACTATCACATCTCCTTCATTCACCAGATCACCTTCCTTAAAATTTATCTTTTCTACTGTGCCACCTACTAATGATTGCTCGGTTACCTGATTAACACCTGATAATCTCACACTGTATTCAAGCTTTTTGCTGAAATCTTCTTCAGACACAACTTTTACCTTTACCGGTACCCCGTTTTCCTGATGCAATTGCTCCAGACTTTTGCTCTCAACTGCATCTTTTTTACCACAGCCGCTTAATAATAATATCCCTGCTATTAATATAATTATGTATTTATTTCTCACCTTACTGCTCCTTTCTCATTTTATCTAAATCTCTTCCGATTGCTTTATCAAAATATATCTTTGCCAGTATCACTTCATATAAGGCATTACTATAGCTCAATTTTGCCTGCGCCCGGTTTAATTGGGCATCAGCAATTTCAAGCTCTGTGCCCTGTCCATTGGCATAACGCGATTGAGCTATCTCATATCCTCGCTCAGCAAGAGCAGAATTATTCTCCTGTACAGATAGTTTCTCTCGGCTGTGATCCAGGTTTTGCCAGGCGTTGCGGATATCAAGGCGGATCATTTCCTGTACATCTGCATCAGCTTCTTCTGCTTTTTTTATTTCTGCCTGTGCTTCCCGCACCTCACTTATCCTGGTCAAGCCCGTAAATATTGGCAATTGAAATCCAAGTCCCACACTTGCCTGTGTCCCAAAATCCTTTCCCTCTATTTCATAATTATCCGCTGCTGTATAAAAATTATAACTGGCAGTAAGGGCTACCACAGGGAAAAAATCCGCTTTCTCCATCTTTGCCAGCACTTCCTTGATCCGTACATTCAGTTCTGAAAGCTGTACTTCTATCCGATTACTCATCCCTTCATCAAGTGCTGCCTCCAAACCTGATTCTTCTTTCTCTGGTAAATTAAAATCAGTTTCCAACTCAAAATCAATTTCTCCCTTATAACCTATATAATTGCAAAAATTCTCCCGACTGAGATTAAGATTATAACTCGCCTGCAATACCTCAGGCTCCATTTTTCTATATTCCAGCTCTGCCCGTAATTTATCATATTCTGAAACCAGTCCCTGCTGATACATCTTGTCCACATCCTGCAAATGCTCATCGGTTAATGACAAAGCATCACTTTGGATCTGCCAAACATCATACGCCAGCTTCACACCATAATACAGCCGAGTGGTCTCATATATCACTTCCTGCACCTTAAGATGATAATTCTCTTTCTGGATGTTTCGCACCCTGTCTGCTATCCTGATCCCGGATAACAGCTTGCCACCTGCAAAAAGTACCTGGCTGATCTGCAATCCTCCTGCAAAGGAACCCTCTTTTATCACAGAGGCAGGTAATAATGAACTCACCATTCCATCCAGATATCCCGCTATCAACTGCTGATTATCCCAAAGCACTTCATCCGTGCTGCTCATTGTCACCATTTGATCATCCAGCATGTCAGTTAAATTATCCAGTTCAGTCTGCGAGGATTCTGGTAATTCCGTTCTGCTCAGGCTATATTGCCCCTGCAAAGTTAATTGTGGAAGCAGCATTCCTCTCGCTGCATAATATTTCTGGTCATATACTTCTATTTCTGCTTTCTCCTGATTTAATCCATGATTATTCTCAAGTGCTGCCGTTATCGCCTCATCCAATGATATGCTCATCAAATATAAGGGTAGCAGCAGTAATATTAATACTATTTTTTTCATCTTCATTCCTTATTTCTTTATTCCTTCCAGCATTGTGTCCATCAAAAATTCATAGTTGATCCTCTTCTCTTCTTTATTATTTAATAAATCTATCTCCGGTAATTCTATGTGATATACACTGCTGATTATATTTACCATTACTTTCATATAGCGCTCTATATCAAGATCAGGTTTTATTACTCCCGCATCTATTCCCTCCTGAAGTAATTCCCGAAATACTTTAAAAAATCCCTGCAACATATTGTTTGCAATATTCTGAACCCGCTTTATCCGTATCTTCTCTGCTTTCAACAATATCTTAAAAGCCAGGCTCTTTTGTGTCTCATACAAATTCAAAGGAATCATTAAAAAAGCCCTCAACTGCTCTATGATATCCATCTCCTCCCCTCTCTTTTTCTCAAATTCTACAAAATACTTCTCCCCTTCCTTCTTGACTACGCTCAAAAATAGCTCTTCCTTGGATTTAAAATAATAATATAGACTCGCCTTGCCGCTTCCCATTGCAATAGCTATCTGACGCATGGAAGTATGCTCATATCCATGCAGATTAAATAACTGTCCCGCAGTATCAATTATCTCTTCTCGCTTCTTATCATATTCCTTCATCAATTCTCCTCAGTCGATCCTTATCCTCGACCACTTTGACCCAAACGGTCTAACAGGTCTAAAACGTCAAGATTTTTCTCCCCCCACTCCGTCCACTTTGTCCGAGACTGTTCAACATATTTTGAGGATTTTCACCGTAGGTGATATTTATTTGTAGCCCCAGGTTGGAGCGGAGCGACAATCTGGGGCTTTATAATTTATATTCACCTACCCGTCCCAAACACCGG
>JAVCCT010000117.1 GCA_030765325.1 Candidatus Stygibacter frigidus
AAGAAAAGATTATCTCCAACAGTTGCTTCCGTCAAAAAAGACAAATGCCACAAGTACCATACAAATCCGATCATTAGATTTTTTTGCCAGGGTTTTAATGTTTTCAATTCTTCTTGCAAATAACCTCGCCAGCCATATTCCTCCATTATGCAATATAGTAAAGTCCCGATTATAGCTATAAACCCATAAAGATGAGAGTTCAGTTGAAATTCATTTTTTACTCCAATTATTGCTAAAATGATGATCGGAATGATTGCCATTATAAGGCTTTTTGATTTTGATGTTCCGAAAAGTGTTATTTCTGTTTTCCTGCTTTTTTTCAAAAATGAAATAGCTATTAACGCACCTATAAGAACTCCACTACCTTCAAGAAAAACCGTAACTAAAATAAATATCAAGGTTGGTAATTGTTCTAATCCTGATTTGATTTCGAAAATGTCAAATCTGAAAACATTAGATATTGCAGTTGCAATGATAAAAAATATCAATATCCTTTTCCAACTGATTATATTGGATAACAATAATTGCGTATATTTTTCTTTTATCATTTTGCTATTTCCCCTGATTATATTTCTCAAAGCTTAGATAGATAACATCTTGTTAGCCTTTTATAAAATAATCATACAACTCTTGGTCTGATTTTTCTTTTTGCAATCTTTTGAAGTAAAAATTCCATAATTGCTGCTAAAAAGAGAAAACCCACAAGGATGATTACAACATGGCTTGACCCCTTAGCTAAATAAATAAATGCAACTACTATAGCACTGAAACTTAATAAACCTGCCAGAGTAACTAATATCCTTGATGCACCAGTTTCCTTAATTATCTTTAAATGCCCCACGTGAGTCACTGTATGAACGAATAATGTTGCTATTGATCCGATAGCTGCAACTTCAGATAAATCAAATAAAAGAGATAAAATAATAATTAGAATACCACTCACTACCAAACCTTCACTACTGTGGGCAATACGTCTGCCAAATACATTTGGGAGCTCCCCATTTACAGCTAATTCATAAGTTACATTAGTGACAGCAAACAAACTGGCGTTAATGGCAGATGCCGTAGCAATTAGAGCCGTGCCGGCTACTATAGTAAAACCAACTGGACCAAATATCGGTAACGCGGCTTGGGCTAATGCATAATCTTTAGCAGCTATTACTTTATCTACAGATAAAGTACCAAAAACTGCGAACGAAATGGCAACATAAAGAGACATAACCAGTAAAATCGCTAACATTATTGCTCTTGGAAGCGTTTTAGCCGGGTTAGGCATATCTTCCGCTGTATTGGTAATGACCCGAAAACCTTCAAATGCAAAAAAGGTGATCGCCACACTGAAAAAAATGTCTTTAGTGGGTGGATAATAGTGAGGAGATATTAATGATGGATTTATATACATGATACCAACAATAGCCAGCACAGTTAAAACAGTAAATTTAATCCCAACTATCAGCCTTTCCCAGATTGCTACATCTTTTGCACCTTTTAGATTGACCAAAACAAACAGAATGATGATTCCACTGGAAAATAAGTGATGCCATAAATTAGAGGTGTCGTTTATATGTAAAAATGTTATTGCATAATTACCAAATGCCTTAGCCACTAAGCTTAAGGAAACAACTACAGCAAAGTAGAGCATAATACCCATTGTACCAGTAAAAAAACCAACGCCATAGGCTTGAGTTAAATATTCTATCATTCCCCCCGCAGATGGATAACGTGCACCTAACTTTCCTAAAGAATAGCCGCTGAACAGGGCAATGATCCCACCGATAATAAATGAAATATAAACAGCACTCCCTGAAATTGAGCTCGCTTCACCAAGCAGTGCAAAAATACCAGCTCCCACCATGGCACCTATTCCCATTGAAACTGCTGACCATAAGCCTATTGGTTTTTCCGATTTGTGCATAGATCCTCCTTTTCCTTAGGCTAACATCCCGATATACTGCGATTTCCGCAGTTTCATTTCTTCCTTTCCTTTTCATCGAACATGTTCATATACCACACATTTGAAGTTTTTTTCCCTGTCAAATAAAATGTGGCTGCTGGCAAAATTCAGGGGATGAAATGATCTGACCATTGTATTGAAACCATTGCTAAGATTCAAGCACCATTCGCAAGGTTTTTCGGGTAGGGAGGGAATATAGGACTTATATGACCTATAAGACCTATAAAAACAAAAAAAGCTCTCTGCTGGGGCAGAGAGCTTTTTATATTATAATATTTTACTTCTGATTATTCTTCGCAGGTTAGGGGCATATTGCAGAGATCGAATTTTACGTTGAGTTGTTTAACGGCACGCACGTCATCTGCACGTCTGATGGGGGTATTAAGGGGAGCATCATGGAGTATTTGGGGATTATTTTTGGCTTCAGCGGCAATATCTATCATGGTTTGGATAAATTCATCGAGAGTTTCTTTGCTTTCAGTTTCTGTGGGTTCGATCATAATAGCTTCCGGCACTATGAGCGGAAAATAAATAGTGGGAGCATGATAGCCTTTATCGAGGAGTCTTTTGGCAATATCCAGGGTATGAACCCCATTTTCTTTTTTCTGCCAGATGCCGCTGGCTACAAATTCGTGCATGCAGCTCTCGTTATAGGGCACATAGTAGTATTTTTCCAGCTTGCGCATGAGGTAATTGGCATTGATCACAGCATTTTCTGCAACGCGTTTGAGTCCTTGATTACCGAGCATTTTCAGGTAGATCCAGGCACGGACATTTACCATGAAATTGCCATAGAAGCTGTGGACTTTACCAATAGATGTAGCTTTATGAGAGCTATCGAGGAAGAAACCTTCATCTGTATTACCTGCTATCATGGGATAGGGCAGGAATTTAACGAGGTCAGCGCGAACACCTACGGCACCAGAGCCGGGACCACCACCGCCATGAGGGGTTGAGAATGACTTATGAAGATTATAGTGCATCACGTCAAATCCCATTTCACCGGGTTTTACTAAGCCCATCAGAGCATTGAAATTTGCTCCGTCCATATACATCAAGCCATCCACGGCGTGGATGATCTCTGATATCTGGCAAATCTGGGATTCAAAAATACCGAGCGTGTTAGGGTTTGTGAGCATAAATCCGGCAGTATCTTCATTAACAACTTCCTTGAGAGCCTCCAGATCAACCATTCCCTTATCATTAGAGGCAATTTCGATGATCTTATAGCCACATAAAGCAGCACTGGCGGGATTTGTGCCATGCGCAGAATCGGGGAGAATAATAGTTTTCTTATTATTACCTTTGGCTTTGTGATAGGCTTCTATTATCTTGATGCCGGTAAATTCGCCCTGAGCACCGGCAACGGGCTGCAAAGTAGCTGAGGCAAATCCACTGATCTCTGCCAGGTCACGCTGTAATTCCCACTGTATTTGCAAAGCACCCTGCACAGAATTTTCCGGCTGCAAGGGGTGAATATCACGCAGAGCAATATCGCCTGCCATGGCATCGCTGATCTTGGGATTATATTTCATAGTGCATGAGCCTAAGGGATAAAAACCTTTTTCCACAAAATGGTTTTTGTGGCTGAGCTCTATAAAATGCCGCATCACATCAAGCTCTGAAACCTGGGGTAATCTGGGAATTTCATTACGCTGAAATTTTGGGGGGATACAGTCATTAAGCTTATAATCCACATCATTTTCGGGTAAAGTGTAGCCTTTGCGTCCGGGAGAGTTTTTTTCAAAAATAGTTTTGCTCATTATTCCTCCTCAGCCTGATCAAGTGATTTCAGCATATCCACCAGTTGATCCATATCATCTTTAGTGATCTTTTCCGTTACCGCTATCAGCAGGATGTCCTCATAGCCAAACTGCTGGATAGGGATTCCGGGATAAACATCCCATTCGCTAAGCGCTTCGCAGATATATTCCGCAGGATGGGGAGTTTTGAGGGTAAATTCCTTAAAAAACGGAGCGGTGGAATATAATTCATATCCCGGCAATTCAGAGAGTTTTGCTGCCAGATAATGAGCTTTGGCAGTGGATTGCTCAGCCACCTGCTTAAGTCCGCGGCTGCCCATCAGGCATAAATATACTGTGGCAGCGAGGGTGCAAAGAGCATCATTTGAACAGATATTGGAAGTAGCCTTTTCACGGCGAATATGTTGCTCACGAGCCTGCATAGTGAGCACATAAGCGATATTGCCTTCCACATCAAGAGTAGCACCTGAAAGACGTCCCGGCATAGTGCGGATGAGCTTTTCACTGGTAGCCAGAAATCCGAAAAGCGGTCCACCATAGGATTGAGCATTGCCCAGAGCCTGACCTTCACCCACGACAATATCAGCCTGATATTCAGCAGGAGAATTAAGCACTGCAAGGGAGATGGGATCAACTATGGGAATAAGCAGAGCTTTTTTGGCAGAGTGGGTGATTTTTTCTATTTCAAAAACATCTTCGAGGAATCCCAGGAAATTAGGGGTTTGCATGAGTACACAAGCAGTATCATCATTAAGTTCTGATTGCAGATGTTCTAAGTCTATGGTGCCATTTCTCTGTTTGATCTCAACTAATTCCACCTCGATGCCGCTGGTATAAGTTTTGATAACTTCCCGGTAAAGTGGATTAATAGTTGAGGGGATCAAAGCACGGAATTTTTTGGTTTTACGCACAGCCATGAGCACAGCTTCGGCAGCAGCCGAGGCACCGTCATACATGCCGGCATTTGATACTTCCATACCCGTTAATTCGCAGATCATAGTTTGATATTCATAGATGTATTGCAGGGTACCCTGACTGACTTCTGCCTGATAGGGTGTATAAGCCGAGAGGAATTCTGGTCTGCTGATGATATGATTTACGGCAGCGGGAATAAAATGGTCATAAATCCCCCCACCGAGGAAAGAAATAGCTTCCGTAGTGGGTACATTATCTTCTGTGAGATCAGTGAGAGCTCTGATCAATTCCAGTTCGCTGAGCGGTTTCCCCAAATGGAATTTTGCTTTATCCAGAAATTTCTGAGGGATGTTTTTGATCAGGTCAGCAAATTTTGCTACTCCACAGGCTTTCAGCATTTCCTGCCTTTCTCTGTCTGTATTGGAGATGAATGGCATTTATACCTCCTAATATCTTTATTTAATTTCTAATACTGATAATTTTTTGGATATTGTTTATGTCAAATATTATGGTGTTAAATGTTTGTGGACAGGGTGGACGTAGTGGACGGAGTAACCAGGTAAGCCAGGACTTCTGGACTGTATTCAGGGCAGGAGTTCTGAGCGAGAAGTGCTGGGTTGGGAGGTTATATCGGTCGCCAGAAGTCTTGTCCTGGGTACAGTTCAAAACTCCTGCTTGGTGGGGATGATTTTGTGGAGGTGAATATTTCCGTTTGCTGTGTAATTTGCTTTTAGGATGAAGGGGAAAATGTTGGGGCGCAGGCAGAGGAAGAAATCTTCGCGGGGCATTGAGCTTTGATTCTCGGGATCAAAAAATCTTTGTCCATCAGTAGAGAAGATTTTATAGATATAATCAGGATAATTGAACTTACTGCCGGTGATCAGGTGGTGAAGATAATCTGCACAGATAGTATCTTCCTGAGTGGGTCTTTGACCTGCCCAACCCATGTCTATGAGTGAAACAGTTTCTGGGTTCTTATTTTTTATATAACTGGCGATAGCCTGGGCATTCACAAAGCTGCCAGTAAGCACTTCAATAGCAGAAGAATTCATGGCAGCTACCAGACCCCGCGTGCCGGATGATGAGGCGTGAACAGCAGTTTTGCCTTTGAGATCAAGAGATTGAGAGTGGAATGGAGAATTGCCATAATCGAAACCGGGTTGAATGATACCTTCACGTTCACCAAAAATCAGAAAACCGGAATTTTCCGCTTTTAGCTGTCGGGCTTTTGGTAAACTTTCCACAGCGATAATGTCACTTACCCCCGCAGCAAATAAATATGCTTCAAGACTAAACGCTCTGAATACATCTATAACAATGGCAATCCCTTCTGCTTGACAGGCACCCTCCATAAGATGCAAATATTTAATTTTCATATTTTTACCTATAAATATTTTATCCTGATAAGGGCAAATTTATTCGGGAGATAATGATGTCCAGAGAATTTGCCCAATCGAGAGATTGGTGGAGTTATAATTTAAGAAATTATTTCACAGTCTCACAATTAATATAATTAATTGCGATTAAAAGGTTTATGGCAAAGAAATTAATTGACAAATTTCATTATTTTTATTATATTGTAATTTGAGAATGAAATCCTTAAGGAGGGATAATGATAAATGTAATAAAATTGGTTATAGTTATTGCAGTAATGTTTATGATATTTGGTTGTACATCGAATGATCCGATGGAGCCAGATCAGACGCAGACCATGAATGATATGGTAATACCAGATGGATTTGACTGGAACTTCACTCAAAAAGTAGAAGTAATACTGATAGCGAGTGATAGTGAAGGTAACCCGGTAGAGGGAGCAAACGTTTCATTGTATAACAAACACAATGGTCTGGTATTTGAGATATTAACTAATAGCGATGGAGAACTCCGAACAAATATCATTCTGCCGGAATCTTCCAGATCAGTAC
>JAVCCT010000234.1 GCA_030765325.1 Candidatus Stygibacter frigidus
GGAGGTCTCCGACCATCCAGAAGGTTTCAGATGGGAGTTCTTGAACAAAGCTAAGTTACTTCCTGGATGGTCGATAGACCTCCCGGATGGTGACGACAGATGTACAACAAAATTATCAAAGACAAGTTATAAATTAATTCCGGGGGGATGCTATCAATTATAAGAAGTGATTGACAATCGCTGGGTATTTCTTTAAAAGAGAAAAAAGAGAATATTCTCAGGAGGATAAATGAATATTGCGAAAATTTTAATGGTAATTTGTCTGATAGGTTTAGCGATTATGTGGGCTGATCCACCTGCTACTTTTGATTTGAGGGATGTGAATGGAGTTAATTATGTAACTTCTGTAAAAAGTCAGCAGGGCGGGACCTGCTGGACCCATGGGGCTGTGGCTGCTATGGAAGGAAATATGCTGATGACAGGAGCCTGGGCGGATAACGGTGAAACGGGAGAACCGGCACTCGCAGAATATCATCTGGACTGGTGGAACGGCTTTAATCATCATAATAATGACGATATCACCCCGCCATCCGGTAGTGGTCTGGAAGTTCATCAGGGTGGTGATTACCGGGTGACATCTGCTTATTTATCTCGTGGCGAGGGAGCTGTTAGAGAAATTGACGGGCAATCCTATGATACTGCACCTTTGCGGGATGCTCCAGGCTATCATAAATATTACGTGCGGGAAATGAACTGGTATGTGGAAGGAGAAAACCTTACTAAAATTGACAGTATCAAATATGCAATAATGGAGCATGGCGTGGTGGGAATCTGCATGTGTTATGACAATCAGTTTATTGATAATCAGTATAATCATTATCAACCACCCAGCAGCACTATGGAACCTAATCATGCTATCGCCATTGTCGGCTGGGATGATGATCATGTTACCCAGGCACCTGAGCCGGGGGCATGGATAACCAAAAATAGCTGGGGTGAGAATTGGGGCTATGACGGTTATTTCTGGATTTCTTATTATGATAAGCACGCCTGCCAACATCCAGAGATGGGAGCTATCTCATTTCAAGGTGTGGAGCCAATGCCTTATGATAATGTCTATTACCATGATTATCATGGCTGGCGCGATACATTTCAGGACGGTTCAGCAATATTTAATAAATTTATTGCCGAAGGTAATGAAGTAGTACAGGCAGTTAATTTCTTTACTGCATCTGATGATGTGGAATTTCAAATAACCTTATATGATGATTTTGATGGAGTTACTTTGTCTAATGAATTAGCTTCTGCCACGGGCTATCGAGATCATTATGGTTTGCATACTGTTGATCTGGACACACCTTTTGGGATTGAAGAAGGTGATGATTTCTATGTCTATCTGCAATTATCTGATGATGCTTATCCCTTTGACCGTACATCAGATGTACCTGTGCTACTGGGAGCACAATACCGCACAATAGTGGAATCCTCGGCTAACCCGGATGAAAGCTATTATCAGGTAGGTACTGCCTGGCTGGATTTCTATGATTATGCTTTCAATCCCTCCAGTTGGGATGGAACTGGCAATTTCTGTGTAAAAGTATTAACTAATGAAACCGGCTTAAAGGTTTATCCAGAAGAAGGGATCAACTTCCAGGGTTATCCTGGAGGTCCTTTTGATCCTTCAACATTCTCCTGGCAATTTACTAACAGGTGTCTGGAAGCTATTGATTATGAGATCACAAATATTCCTGCGGTTGACTGGCTAACTCTTGATGGTGATACCGCAGGTAGTTTGCAAGCAGGTGAAACTGCTCAGATAACTATGATCATCAATGATAATGCGAATCTGCTGCAACTGGGAGCTTATCTCAGCGAAATTCAATTTATCAATCTCACTGATCACAATGGTGATACTGAAAGAGAAGTAATTTTGCTGGTGGGAGATGCAGTCAGCTATTATAATTGGGATATGGATACTGATCCAGGTTGGGAAATTGAAGCGGACTGGCTGTGGGGTACACCTCAGGGTCAAGGTGGTGCCTATGGAGAACCTGATCCCTTAGCGGGATATACAGGCGATAATGTCTATGGATATAATCTTAATGGAGATTACCAGAACAATCTGGATGAAAAGCATCTCACCACTGAGGTGATAGATTGCACTAATCTCTATAATACTCACTTGAAATTCTGGCGTTGGCTGGGTGTGGAACAACCTGCCTATGATCATGCCAGTATCCGCATCAGCACTGATTATGAAACCTGGTTCACGCTCTGGAACAATCCGGAAGAAATATCTGACGATAACTGGCAGGAAATTATTATTGATATTTCTCAATACGCAGATGATCAAGAGACGGTATATATCCGCTGGACAATGGGTTCTACTGATGGCGGATGGACATATTGCGGCTGGAATATCGATGATGTGGAAATATTGGCTATGGAAGGAATTATCACTGCTACTGATGAAGATAACCTTACATCTATCATAAATCTACATAACTATCCTAATCCCTTTAATCCAACCACGAACATCAATTTTAGGATTTCCCAGTCACAGCAGCAGGTCACTTTAAATATCTATAATATCAAAGGGCAGCTTGTGAAAACGCTTCTAAATGAGCTTTTACCTGCAGGAGATCACAACATTATCTGGAATGGCACTGATCAGCAGGATAATCCCGCAGCATCCGGTATATATTTCTATCAGTTGAATATTGGCAGCAAGAAATCTGTAACCGCGAAGTGTATATTATTGAAATAGGCTTATAAAGAAATGCCCGGATAGATGCCTGATAGCAGGTTATGTATCCGGGTTATTTATTTAAGTTTTTTACCATAAAAAGACACGGGGTGTCAGCTCCCCATAAATCAGGGAATACTTCCAAAGGTACAAATCCTTTTGCCAGATAAAATTCTCGGGTCTCTTTATATTCTTTGCTTTTATGAGTATCAGCCAAGGTCTTCACTGTTAAATAAAGTTTATCATTCTCTAATAATCTTTCCACAGCAGATTTTAATAATAAGGTGCCAATGCCTTTATTCCTATATGAGTTAAGAACACCAACAACATACATCTCTGAAGTATATTCAGTGTGATCATGCAGGGATATAAAACCATTAAATTTGTCATCTTCTTTCGCTGCAAAAAAAGTTTTGTCTTTAACTCCGATACAATATTCCTCAGTATCTTCCGGTCTGCCAAACCAGAGTGGAAGATCAAATAGTATGTCTCTGGAGATCGTTTCCTTAAGTTCTGGATCAAATATTTCTATAATTCTAATCATTTTGTGTATCCTCCATATATTACAGGGCTGCCATCTCGGCATCCATTTTCTGCATCTGTTTTTTAAAGGTACTCAATCTGTCATCTTTCAAGACATTAGCACCTACCATTTTTAGATTAGTGCGGGGATTTACCCATCTACCTTGTTTTTTTACACCAAAATGAAGATGTGGTCCTGTGGAAACCCCAGTGCTGCCTATTCTACCTATCAATTGTCCTTTTTTAACTTTCCTGCCATAAGATGTAGATATTTTGCTTAGATGGGCATACTGGGTGATCATTCCGTTATCATGCCTAATTAATATTTCATTGCCATAGCCATTACCGTTATTTTTGGCTTTGATCACAGTTCCAGTGGTAACAGCATAGACTGGTGTGCCTGTGGAACCCCTAAGATCCATACCCGTGTGCAATCTGCGATAGCCATAGACAGGGTGAATGCGATAACCAAAGGGTGAAGTCACATGCATTCTATCCAGGGGAGTGCGCACGGCATCAGTTACCAGTCTTTTAGCTTTTTTTGTGTACATCCCAGTAAAAGCAGAAGCATCATCATCATCACTAAAGCGGTATGCTGTCTTTGTTTTAGTGTATTTTCCGGAATATTTGGCATAAAGCAGTTTACCACGAGGTTGGCGTTCACCCTGCACATATTTCTCTTCTATAAAAACTTCAAATTCATCTCCAATTCTGGCATCAGTGGTAAAAGCGATCTGTGAATCCATGGCATTATTTGCCTGTTGACGGATGTAAGGAATAATATCAAGGGCATTCATTGCAGCATCCCAGGTGGAATATTGCTCAGAGATTGTACCTTTCACAAGTCTTCTTTTGAGTTCATAAGGCAATTCTACCAGATTATATCTTAGTTTTCTATCATCAGCAAAATAGAATTCATGAATACTGGTTTTATCGGGCTGATAGGTAAATTTCTCAAAGTGCTTAGCGCCTTTATCGTCAGTAAAATAGGTTATAGAAAATATGTCTCCCACGTCTATGGAAGTAGCATCTATATATTCTCCCATCTCCCAGGCATAAATACCCACATTACGAGCTTCCATACCCAGATCAGTGAGTACTTGATAAATGCTGCCACCTTTTAAAATTGATTTTTCCACCCGAACAATATAGCCGGTGGAATCATTAGCTGCCCTAATGAGGGTAAATTTTGTATTTTCAAGATCAATCCAAGCCTGATCAATCATAAGACTATCAGGCAGGGAAATAATCCGAACATGGGTCTCATGATCAAAATCTGCTTTGGCTATCCTTTTACTAATGATCTCGCGCAGAAAATCTAGATCTGAATATCCTTTATCTTCCAATGCCGTAAAAATATCTGTCCGGGTAGGAATTACGAATTCCTGCAGGTTAGTATCACTTTTGACATTCTCGTCTTTATTTGACTTGCTGCAACCTGTAATAATCACTGCCAGCAGCAATATTATATATAACAATTTCTTCATTTAATCTCCATACAGGCAAAATTTAGAACTGAGGATTATTATGCAACCAATTTCTGTGATCGCCTATAATCTATTCCTGCAATAATACATCATACTAAAATTGAAATTTGTTGACTTATTAAGTGGGAAGATAAAATTAATATAGAAAATAAAATCAGGAGAGTGTGAAATGAAAATAGGATTAATTATACTGGGATTAGTATTGAGCTTAACACCATTATTTGCAGGTGAATTAGATGCCTATAGGTTATATAATACTTTAGGTGAGGAAATCAGTTATGAGCAGATGATAGATGCTTTGGATCAAGCGGATATTGTATTATTTGGAGAGATGCATGACAATCCTATAGCACACTGGCTGGAGAAAGAAGTTAGTAAGTCACTTTATGAGAAAGTGGGTGAGAAGCTGGTATTGGGAGCAGAGATGTTTGAAGCAGATAATCAATTGATCATGGATGAATATTTGCAGGGATTTATCAAGACAAGTCATTTTGAGGAAAATGTGCGGTTGTGGAATAATTATAGTACAGATTATAAACCTCTTGTGGAATTTGCTGTAGAGAATAATCTGAATTTTGTGGCTACTAATATTCCGCGCAGATATGCTAATATGGTTGCCAGAGGTGGATTTGAGAGTCTGGAGCAATTATCAGATGAAGCCAAAGGCTTTATAGCTCCTTTGCCGCTTTCATATTTTCCTGAAGCTGATTGCTATAAGCAGATGATGGGAATGACCGGTATGCCGGGCAAGATGCATGCTGATAATCTTCCAAAAGCACAGGCGAGCAAAGATGCTACTATGGCATACTTTATTTCCCGCAATCTTAAAAAAAACGGACTATTTCTGCATTTCAATGGCAGATACCATTCCGATAACCATGAAAGCATAATTTTATATCTTAATGAATATGCTCCTGAGAGCAAAGTAATCACAATTTCCACTTCTTTGAATGAAGACCTCAGCATACCAGCGGAAGATAAAGGAATAGCAGATTTCATTATAGTTGTGCCTGAGAGCATGACCAGAACCTATTAGAAGGAATCAGATATGCGTCCTATAGCAAGAAAATTATTAAGTAAAATAGATGATAAGGGAATGAGTAAAGATCAGGTATTGGAATTTTTTGACCGGATGAGTCCTGCAGAGCGGAAGCAGAGTTTTCCTGATGACTGTCTTTTTCAATCAGATAAATATTTTGCTGAGATTGTGCTTAAGGAATTAATACGTACCAGGTTAATTAAAATAGAAGATAACAAATACTTTAAGAACGAGATGAAGAAAGAAGAAAAATAGAACTGTTTACAGCTAAAATTAGAGAGAGTTATTTTTTTACAGCCTTTACCCAAAGGATTCCTTCCTGTCCGGTTTGATAGTCAAGTTTGCCAGAGAAGAAAGGTTCATAAATATTTTTAGAATTTTTAGTAGTAATACGATAAGAGACAATCTTGAAGAAGTTCAGAAGCTGTTCTTTGATGATCTGCTCATTAAGAATTTGCGGTTCAGCTTTTGAGACAGATTCTTCTAAATTGAAGCTGGCAATTAATAGTCCTCCAGGTTTAATTATTCGGATAATTTCTGCACAGATGACTGGGAAATTATCCACATGATCGATAGCGTTGAGAGTGAACATCACATCGATTATATTATTGGGTAAAGGAATAACTGTTTCAGTAGATTTGATGTAAGCCATATTATGAGTGACAATATTGTCTCTAAATTCTTCAGCATAGCGGTCTGCCAGAACATCTATCCCAAACCTCAACCGAGCTGATTTTGCCCAACACAAGCTGCCTCGTGGACCACAGCCAAAATCAGCGATTATCTTATCCTCCAGAAAAGAGTCGTCAGGTTCTTCTGCCATTGCCAACATCAGTTTTTGGTAAAGAGTATTGCTGAAAGTGCCATGATCGATCTTGAGTCTGCTGCGCCAGAAAGCTAATTCTATATCATACTTATTATATATGCAATAACGAATATGCCGAAGAATTATTTTCAGAGGATGCGGCAGTTTATCCTTGAGTATTTTTTTACTGAACATTATCATTACCTCTTGATTATAAATCAAGAATAATATAAAAATTCTGTCAATTGTTTTGTTTGTGGCATTGGGCAAAAAGCACAGGAATATTATTTCTGTGAGATGTGTGAAGAAATCAATACAGTTGACAAGATAGCTAAGTTAAAACTCTTATCAAAGAAAGAAAACTGGTAAGGGGAGATTATGGCTGATATAATTAAAATCCAGGAAATAGGACGAGAATTGGCATCTATATCTACAGAATATTCTCGGAAGAACTGGGTTAAATTTACTACTGGATATGATTTTGGAATTAAAGATGCTTATCTTAAGATGCTGAAAGTATTGAAGGATAAAGATAATTATAAGGTGATCCTTGAACATCAGGAAAAAGAATTAAGCACTGATGATAGGCGGAGAGTGGAACTACTTGCGAAGAGATTTAAGAATTATCATTTATCTCCTGAGTTGAATAAACTAAGCGAGCAAATGGAGCAAAAGACAACTGAGCTTTCACAGATATTGAATACTCATCGGAACAAAGTAGGGGGCAGGGAGATAACTTCGATTGAAATAGCCCAGATAGTTCAACAGAGTGATGATGAGGAATTACGAAAAGAGGCTTTTTTATCTCGAACTGCTGTGAATAAACCTTTGGTGGATGGTGGATTTATAGAACTTCTGAATATGCGCAAGGAATATGCACAGCTCTATGGAGCTGATAATTATGTGGATTATGCCCTGGAACAAAGAGAGCTTGACCCTGCTATCTTCCAATCATGGCAAAAGGAACTTAAAGAGCAATTGCCGCACATCAAAAAGGTGCAAAGTGAATTTGCCCGGAAGTTTCTGAATAAAAGTGAACTGATGCCCTGGGATGGGGCTTATCTATCTGGAAAAATAGCACCGGAACTCAAGAAAGAAGTGGATATGGCTGGATTTTATGAACCAATAAGGAAGCTATATGACAGATTTGGTATTAATATCAGTGGAGATAATACAACTTATGATGTATTCCCGCGCAAGAACAAATCTGAATGGGGCTATAATTTCCCAATCCAGGCTGGAGTGGAATCGAGAATACTGGCAAATGTGAAAAACCGGTACATCGAATTTGGTGTACTGCTGCATGAGACTGGTCATGCTATGCATTATGCCAGGCTTGATAAAGATGATGTGCTGATGAATTATGGAGTGAGTGGAATTATTTCAGAAGGGTTAGCGAATTTATTTGGTGGATTTTTATATGATGAGATATTCTTTAAGGATTTCTTTGCTGATGATATTGAAAAGGCAAGAAAGCACCTGGGAGAGATAAAGAAATGGCAAAAAGTAAATAGATTGGCAGCCATAGAAAATATCTTATTTGATCAAGCTCTTTATTTGAATCCGATCAGTAGTATTGATGACATCAAGGAGTTGAAATGGAAAATGTATTCTGAGCTGCTGGGAAAGAAACCTTATGCAGAAGAGCCACTCTGGGGGTTTCTCATCCATCATACTACACACCCCATATATATGCATAATTACCTTATGGGAGATGTTACTGGAGCCATGCTCAAGCGGGTATTCTGTGAAAAACATCAGATCAAAACTGTTTTGGAAAATACAAAAGAATTTGGTAAATTTGTAATCGATCAGGTTATAAAACCTTCCGGTCGGTACCCTTATGCAAAGCTTTTCAGGCGCATTAGCGGTAAAGAATTCACATTGGAATATCTTAAAATTTAATAATTTAAGGAGTTATAATGACACAGCAATTGTATTTAGAAGATAGTTATTTAAAAGAGTTTTCAGCTAAAGTGCTGGAAATCGATATTGATCAGAAGGCGATTGTGCTTTCTGCAACAGCTTTTTATCCGACCGGAGGTGGACAGCCCTGCGATTTTGGGACAATAAGTTTTAAAGGCAAATTGAGTAACGTGATAAAAGTGAAAAAGGTTGAAGGTAAAATCTTTCATTTCATAGAAGGTGAACTTCCACGGGTAGGGGAGATGATCAACGGAGTAATTAACTGGGAGAGACGATATCAATTGATGCGCACTCATACAGCGATGCATGCCATGAGTGCTATTGCCTGGCGTGATTATCAAGCTCAGGTAACCGGTGGTAATATGGAGCTACTTTCCGGACGTCTGGATTTTGAATTTGAGAATTTCAATTCTGAATTAGTTAATGTAATCGAAGAAAAGGTGAACATTGAGATCAAGAAAGGACTGGCTGTCACTTCAAAGATATTACCAAGGGCAGAAGCGGAAAAGATACCTGATCTGATCAGGACAAAAATTAATTTATTACCAGCTTCTTTGACTGAGATCAGAGTAGTTAGCATAGCAGGTCTTGATCAACAGGCAGATGGCGGTACACATGTAGCCGATACCTCTGAAATAGGTACTATAAAAGTAACTGGTTATAAAAGTAAAGGAAGAATCAACAAAAGGATTAAGATAGCTGTTATCTAATAACTAATATTTCCGACTTGCTGTAAATAACTATAATATATGCAATTATCTCGTAGTTTAAAATCATCGATTTCATAATATCCTATGTAACAGCGAGATACGGCATTAAGCAATTTCCCTTTTTGCCTGTTTAGCAGCTCCATAAACCTTATTGCGATAAAAACCTCTTTCCACAAAAAAAGTCAAAGCAGGATCGTTTTCGGATGAGATTCTCTGCATCTGTAATTTCTTCACACCTATCTGCCCAAACTTATGATTAAGTGTCCATAATACTATATAAAATAAGACTATACAATTATGTAACAAATTGTGGCAAAAACGTAACAGCCTATTTGTATAATTCATATAGTTATAACCTATACCTGTTACGTTTTTTGCCCTTTTTCCAATATATATATACCTTTTTTTAACTTTTATTTCAAAATGAAGATCCAGTATTGTAACCAGTCATTTAAGAGTGTTTCAACCCAAATGGGAGCTTTAAATTGAGAACTGTTACCAAATGTTACCAAATGTTACCAAAATGTTACCTCGTAACTATAAGATATTATGATAGTTACAGCAAAAAGTAACATTTTTGCCC
>JAVCCT010000345.1 GCA_030765325.1 Candidatus Stygibacter frigidus
TCTATTTGGCATCTTGAAGTTGTGAAAATTTTTGAAATACCTAAAGGTATTCCTGCAATTTTTCGCAACTCAATTTGCACAAAGATATTAGCAATCTTAATCGAAACGGTATCGCTCAGATTAGGTTTAAGTCTTTTTTTATAATCTGCCTGATTATTGAAATAAGTGTTCTGTGTTTTCTCTTATTTCCGCTTTCCCTACCTGTTTTGTGCATTTAAGGTGGAACAACTTAGCTCTATTTAGCAAAAAAATGTGGGTAATGTGCTTTGTTGTTCCTCCTTAGGACTACTTTTAGGGCTAATATACTGGTTTTTATAGGGCTTATAGGTCTTATGGGACTTATAGGGATAATTTTGTCCATAATTTGGATAAATTAGCAGGATATTGGAGATATGTGTGATTTATATGGAATATTATACGGCTATTAGTGTATTATGGGTAATTTAATTTTGATTGGGTTATAGATACTTCTGGAAGCTGGAGAGATATTTGTTGTGGATAGTGATATTTGTATTAATGATAGTTTCGATGTCTGGACTGGAAATATTAATTTCCTTTTGACAGGCGATGTCAATGATTTTATAGATATCATTAAATCCGATTTTGTGATCAAGGAAGAGTCTGATAGCGGCTTCATTCACGGCATTCATGATAGTGGGCATAAGTCCGCCGGCTTCCCCGCATTTTCTGCCGAGGAAATATAGGGGGTATCTTTCTGGTTCGAGCTGGAAGAAATTCAATTGAGGCAGGTCGAGAATACTGGTACGCACGAGATTAGAAGGAATATGCTGGGGGAATGAGAGGGCGTATAAAATGGGCAGTTTCATGGTGGGATTGCTCAATTGCGCTAGAATACTGCCATCGGCAAATTCCACAAAGGAATGAATGACAGATTGAGGATGAATAACAGCTTTTATTTTATCATAATCAGTATCAAAGAGCCAGTGAGCTTCAATCACTTCGAGAGCTTTATTCATCATGGTGGCTGAATCGATGGTGACTTTTGTGCCCATTGACCAGGTGGGGTGTTTGAGAGCTTTTTCGAGGGTGATATGGGGAAACTGGTTGAGTGGTAATTCCCGAAATGGACCACCAGAAGCGGTGAGTATGATATTACCAATTTCAGATGACTGATGTCCTTTCAGGCACTGGAACACGGCACTATGTTCGCTATCTACGGGCAGTAACCGGCTATTTGAGGATTTCATAGCTGTTTTTATCAGGTGACCAGCAAGCACGAGAGATTCCTTATTTGCCAAAGCCAGATCGATATTTGCATCAATAGTGGCAAGAGAAGAGAGTAAACCAGCAGAGCCGGTGATGGCATTAAGGACTATATCGAGAGGTAATTCTTTGATAAGAGCGATCAGATCGGCTTCACCGGAATGCAGAATCGATCCTGAAGGTGGTGGAGATGCAGGCAGTTTTGAGCCTGTAAGTACGAGATGTTTGATGCCGAATTCACGGGCATATTCAAAAAGCAGTTCAGAATTATTATGAGCCGAAGCGAGGGTAATGCGGAATTTATCAGGATGCTCGCGAATCACAGCAATAGTGGATTTTCCAATTGAACCCGTAAGTCCCAGAACAGCGAGATTTTTCAAATTATTAATAGCTCCAGCTAATTGCAATGCGGTGTGAGTTATCAAGTTCCGGTTCCATTTCAAAGCAATAGCTGAGTCCAAATTGCTGATATTTGATAGCTAAGCCTGTGGTGAGATGATCTATATCATAACCCAACAGGAAATCAAAATACTGGCTGATATTGGTATCCAGTCCGGCATGAAAATCGATACTAACCGGGTCAAAAGACACGGTTGCTGCTTCATCTCTACCTTCAAAGAGGATTTCGGGACGCAGATAAAAACGCATGGGAATTTGCTTAAATGGGAAAGTGAAACCATAACTGGCTTCAAGATTTGCATTGGGAACCACTGCTTCATCAGTGCCATTATTCCAGAATATGCGGGTAGTGAAGAAATCGCGGATCTGGGCAGCGAACACAAGATTCCTGGTGGGATCAGTGACAATAGCCAGATCAGCGCCAAACCCGAAACCTGATTCATTTGCCAGGCTGCGATAAGCTATCTTGGGGGTGAAACCGAGAGAGAAAGAGCCTACCTGCTGATAAAACCCGAAATAGACAACAAGATCAGAATTATTAACGTAATCATAGGCATAGGGACGGTTATCATTGCCAATGGCAAGAGAATCATTTTCCAGAGTAGTGAGCGGGATATCATTGATACCGATACGGGTAAGCACGATAGAGAATTTTTTATCCTTTCCCCAAATACCTGAGAAAGTGTCATATTGCAATAAGCCTTTATATTCCTCGGCATGCATGAATTCGAAATTATTAGTTGTTTTATATTTTAATAATGCGGGGTTCCACCAGGCAACACTTTGAGATTTAAGATTAGTAAGTCCGGTGCTTCCTAAAGCCAGGTTGCGCACACCCATGCCATAATGAAAGATTTCACCGGCGTACTTGGTGGCAGCGAGGGGAGTGATCAGCAGCATCAGCAGTGCAGCAAAAATCACTTTTCTGAATGTACAGCTAAGATTTAATGACATCTACATAACTCCCTATGACCTTTTTTATGGGACCATCATCAAATTTGATGACCAGTCTGGCATCTCTTCCTTTTCCATCAACGCTTAAAATCCTACCAATCCCAAAATTAACATGTTTGATTTTTTGTCCAATTTTAAAATGCTTTTCTGATTCGAGGATTACATTAAATGCCGGTTTGGGCTTCGTTCTTGCGGGTCGGGAAGGAGTGAGATAGGCATGAGGATCATACCTTTGTACATCAATATAATCAGGATCAAAGTCCTGGATGAATCTACTGGGCTTTGTTACATCTACTCCGGTAGCCATTCTTCTCCAACGTGCCAGTGTGATATGCACGGTTTTACGCGCCCGGGTGATAGCTACATAGAGCAATCTGCGTTCTTCTTCCAGCATGACCTCTTCTTCCAGAGAGCGATAATGCGGCAATACGCCATCTTCTACGCCCACTATCATCACATGATCAAATTCCAGTCCCTTGGCATTGTGCATGGTCATCAGATTGACTCTATCCTGCGAGTCATCATTTGTATCAAGGTCTGTCTGGAGGGTAGCGGAAGCCAGATATAGCGCCAGATCAGGTTTTCCATCATTATCTCTCATAAATTCCTGGCTAAATTCTTTGGCAGAAATCATTAATTCGCAGATATTTTCATAACGACTCTGGATTTCCGGATCATGAAAAGATTTCTTTTTGGAAATATCCTTTTTATTTTCCAGACCATATAATGTGCCTAAGCCGGATTTTTGCAAAAGCAGCCAGATAAGATCATAAATAGAGAGTTTCTCGCTGGCATCACGAATTTCCAGCCAGAGGTCTTTGAATTCCGTAGTGAGTTTTGCCGGGCGTGTACCCAGAAACGGGTAATCTCCGCTCAGAATGATATAAGCCAGAGTATTTTCGCTTTCCCTGGCAGCATTCACCAGTTTTTCATAGCTGGATTTTCCTAATCCGGGAGTGAGCAAGAGAGCTCTCTGCAGGCTTTCCTGATCTTCGGGATTGATTATCAGTCGCAGGTAACAAAGGATATCTTTGATCTCCTTGCGCTGATAAAAATTCACTCCACCATATATACGATAAGGGATATTTTTCTGCACGAGTACCTTTTCCAGAATCCGGCTCTGGGCATTTGTACGATAGAGCACAGCACATTCTGAATATGGTGATCTCTGCTTGAATTCAGTGATCAGTTCAGCAATATATTCAGCTTCGCCTGGTTCATTATCAAGCGCTATCAGATGAGGCATTTCATCTATGACAAGGTCAGTGTAAAGTTCTTTACCATGGCGGGAAGTATTATGCCTGATGAGGCTATTTGCCAGCTTAAGGATATTATCATGGGAGCGGTAATTGCGCTCCAGTCTGATCTTAGTAACACCCGTGTAGTCATTTTCAAAATTAAGGATATTCTTGATAGTGGCACCACGCCAGGTGTAGATAGCCTGATCATCATCACCAACCACGCAAATATTCTGATGGTCTTTTGCCAGATGATGAATGATCTCAAACTGGGCATAATTGGTATCCTGATATTCATCAATCATAATGTATTTGAATTTTTTCTGCCATTTGAGCCGGACGGCTTCATTGTCTGCCAGCAGGTATGCCATATTCATGAGAATATCATCAAAATCAAGCGCATTCTGAGCCTGGAGATATTCCTGATAACGGGTGTAGATACGCAGCACTTCCTTTGTCCAGGGATTATATTCATTGAACTCCCAGAACTGCTCAGGCTTCAGAAGATTGTTTTTCTGTCGGGAGATGATACTGCGAACAGCCTGAGGTCTAAATCTCTTGGTATCAATATTCAAATCTTTAATGATTTTTTTTACCAGGTTCTTTTGATCTTTATCATCAAATATTACATAATTAGAGGAAAAGGGCAGATGGTCAGCCTCAAAGCGGAGAATCCTGCCAAATATGGAATGAAAAGTGCCTACCCAGAGACTAGTGCTATTTAGATTGAAGGTCTCTGACAGTCTATTACGCAATTCACGGGCAGCTTTATTAGTAAAAGTAACGATCAGCAGGTTTTCTTTATTTACCTTGCCGGATGCTATCAGATAGCCAGCCCGGTAGATAATGCAGCGGGTTTTTCCTGTGCCGGCTCCTGCCAGCACCAATAGTGGTCCTTCAGTAGTGGAGGCAACCTGTCTTTGAGCAGGATTTAAGTCATTAAGAATCTCTTTTGCTACCATGTTTTGGGGCCGGAGCGCCAGCCTTCCAGTCTTCTATCCCCCACCCAGCGATAAGCAGACATTTTGTAATAATACCATGGCATTATTACATGAGTATCAGTAAAACTGTCAAAAGCGTTAGAATTTTTTAGCTTATCATTGTCAATACGCACATAAGATCCGTCATTGGAGAGGCAACGGTAGATATAATAACCGTCCGCATCATCTTGAGAAGCCCAGGTGATCTCAATCTCATTGGAGGAGATGCGTGAGATATTGATCCCGATCACTTCATTGGGCACTTCTATATCATGCGCCACGGGATCAAGTGGATTGGAGCGATCTAAGGCACAACTGCCAAAAATGATAACCAGAGAGATTAATAAAATTACTTTTTTCATAATCAAAACCTGTAGGTTATGCCACTGGGAGTGACGGAGAGTTTTTTGTTATGGTAATCAAGATAGATTTTTTGCCATAACTCGGTATTATATTCATCAATTACCAAAATGGTGTCATAGATATTATAAACCCAAACCATGAGTCCTAACCCGAAAAACAACTGGCTGTTTCTCCAGGGGATTTTGGTTTTTTCATAATAATCTTCCAAATCTCCGATATAATCAGAATTCTTATACTTATCATTATAATTCATAGCCTGGTCATAATAATAGAAGCTGGTAACAAAGAGGGCAGTTTCAAGACCGAGAATGATCTGTCCTTTGGTATATTTGCCGGCAGAGAAATGAGTCCAGCCAGGAACCAGAGCAGATTTGATGACTTTACCCCGATAATTGAACTTATTCATTTCATAAACCTGAAGCAGTTTTTGGCGTTGTTCCAAGTCATTCCGGTGCTGCAATTGCTCTTTGGGAGAATTCCAATTATATTTGACAGGATCAGAGAATTTTTCCACATCAAATTTCTGAGCGAGGAGCGGAGAGATGATTAACACCAGAATTAAGAATACTAAAATATTTTTATATGACATAATTTCCTACTTCATCATGTTTTCAGAATCTTTGTTCAAAGGAGATATTGTTCTTTCAATGAGATTAACTCTCCAGGCTAAATAATAACTTTCAGAGGGGCTGAAGATATCTATCCTGATCTCAAAATTGAATTCTCCATAAGAATAGACCGCTTTCCAATCGCTGCTGCTAACCTGATCACCAAATTCCTGCACCATGTCAGCGAGTTTTTTATCTACATTTCGTTTAATAATGCCTTTATGATAATCTCTAATAATTTCCAGGGCAAAGTTACTGGGATTTGATTCTGCCCGGATATAATTATCCATTTCAGTGCTTTTATTATCAGTAATTTTTTTACCGGATAATTTATAAGATTCCTGATAGCGTGCTTTTGCATTTTTATATTCTTTACGGTTTTCCAGTTTCTCAGCCAGGGCAAAAAGACTGTCTGCCTGGGCAAATCTGCGATGCTGTTCACGGGCAGCATCAATTTTCTGCTGGGCAAGGGGATCATCAGGAATAACCAGAAAGCTCTTTTGATAAGATCCTATAGCACCTTCGATATCTCCATTTTCCAGAAATACATCTCCTGCTGCGAGAAATACATTTCTTACTTCCGACTTGATATTTTCACAATCTTCCTTCAGCTTAGGATCATTTGCCACAGCCAAGGCAAAATGTTCACGCATTGCTACATATTCCTTATTTTCCCGATCACTCATAGCCCACTGATAGTAGGATAAACCAATTTCGCGAATTATCTCATCCCGATAGCTGGTAGGATAATCTGCATAAAGCTGAAATTCGGCAATTGCTGCTTGAAATTCACCATTTTCTCTAATATTGCGGGGATTCTTCAAAAACCATGGAATCAAAGGATTAATAACTTCTGTTGCTGATACGGCTTCAGGAGAATCAGGATACTTATCACATAATTTCCTGTAATCAGTCCAAGCTGAGACCTTCTCATTCTTCAACAGATAAAGGTCTATCCTGCTTCTGAGCATCATGGGAACCAACTCTGAATTGGGAATATTATTTATCACATAATCATAGTGTTTAAATTGGTCATCGATATTATCTGCTGCTGCTGCTTTGAGAGCCAGCTGAAGATGAACATTATCTGCCAGTTCATCTGCCTTATCAGAATTTGCCAGAAATAAAAGCCGGTCAGCAAGTACCCAGTTCTTTTTGGAATATGCCTGCAAACCAAGTTCATAGTAGCAATTGCTTCTTTCCAGTTCAGCAACAGTCTGTTCAGCAGAATGGTGATTTCGCTCGATATATCTATCATATAGCATAATAGCCGGTACATAATTACCTTCACTGGAATATTTCCGGGCATCTTTGAATTTATCATTGGAGGCGCATCCCGCCAGCAATAATAAAACTGAGCACCAGATAATTAGTTTAAAATATGATTTCCTGATAGTCATCCGCTTTCATTACATTCTGATAGATTCTGGTTTTTAAATGGTTTTCAAGCTCACTTCCTATGCCATGCGTCAAGATGATGGTAGAATCGCTTTCCAGCAAAGGCAGTAATTGTGAAGCAGGGGGGTGCAAGGCATCTACGATAATAATATCAGCATATCCGGTTTGAGAAATCAGCCTGGGGATATTGCTGATATCAGATGTATAAAGCAGTTTCTGCTCATTTCCCTGAAGCAGAATTGAATAAGATTTAAGAGAATTAGGCAGATTATGTTCCTGCACAAATTTACTATATTGCTTAAGATGATCATTTTCAAAAACTTGAACAAACTCAAACTTTTCAGATACCTGATTGATATTTTTGATAATTAAATTAAAAGGCAGTTTTTTCGGGAAAAGATAAAACATCTCCAGAGAACGAAGGAAATCTTTCTCACGCTCCGGTAGAAAGATATAAAGTTCCTTTTTTCTTTTTGAGATATGCAGAAGCTGGATCATCATATAGATGCCAGCTGCATGATCAGGATGGAAATGGGTGATCACAATTCCGTCAAGGTGGTCTGGATGAAAATTATAACCAGCATAAGTACGGGCAGCGGGTTCTCCGCAATCTAATAGCAGATTAGCTTTAGTGCCCTGCAGCAGCAGACAACTGTGGTTTCGAGTGGGATCAGGCAGTCCTGACCCACTTCCCAGAATATTGATTATCACTTATCTTCCTGTTTCGCTGGATTTTTTAATTGGTTATGGGGTATCACAACTGGAATCTTATCAAGTTTTCTACCTAAAAAGATAAATACGACCGCAAATAGAATAGTGGAAAATACCAGCAATAGAGTTGAATCCATCTGTAATACGAGAATAGTAACCAAAACCAGAATAATATTGATAATATATACAAATACGGCAGTAACCTTTGTCGAACCCGTAGCATTTCCTATCCGGTGGGTACTATGATCTTTTCCGCCTTGAGAGATGCGTCTGCCATCTCTTCTACGCGTATAACTCACCAGGGTTATGTCAAATGTGGCAAAACTTAATAATAGCACAGGAATCAGAAACCAGATATGATTACCTTTACTTTGGGACATCAAATTTCCAGATAGCAATCCCATGGTGGAGAGAAAATAGCCAATGAACATGCTTCCTGCGTCACCAAGAAATATTTTTGCTGGATTAAAATTATAGGGTAGAAATCCCAGAACTGAGCCGGCAAAAGCCATGGACATTAAACCGATAATACTGGTTAAGTGAGCGATCTCAGGAGTTTTTGTGATAAAGCTGATCGCATAAAATCCCAAGCCAAGGATGCCGCTCATACCTGCCAGAACTCCATCCATATTATCCAGAAAATTAAAGGCATTCATCAATCCGATCATCCAGAGCAATATTATGGGAATACTGACCCAGACATGTCCCAGCACATGTGACATATCATTTGTGTAAACAAATATCAGACATGCTCCGAGTTGTCCCAGCAATTTAGGGAATGGCTTCATGCCATTTCTATCATCAATGATCCCTACTACCAGGATCAGAAATGCTCCTGCCAGATAACCCATCAATCTCATATTCATGGCATGCAGATTCAAGACGATCACAATGCTTACCAGCAATAGGAAACCTATGAATACGGATACTCCACCCATGAGTGGTACTGCCTTTTTATGCATCTTACGAGCGCTGGGATTATCTACAAAATTCCACTTCAAAGCCAGCTTAATTATCTGGGGTGTGAGACTGTAAACCACCAGAAATCCCAGCACAAATACAGCGAAGTACTTATATACTATATTCATCTATTCCTTCTAATATCTAATTTACTGTTTGTTTCACCAATGACGTTGATTTTGTCAATAGCAAAAAAAACTAATCTCCTGGAACCCGCTCCCGTTCGATAATATTGCCTCTGTTCAATAGCCATTGCGGGTCAAACTGGAGCTTGATATTCTTGAAAAGGGCAAGACCTTCTGGTCCATACATCAGCTCTAACAAATCTCGTTTGATTTTACCAATCCCATGCTCTCCTGAAACGCTCCCTCCCAGCTTCACTGCTGCTTCTGCCCAGCTTTTCACAAGTTCTTTACCAGCCAGCCAGCTTTCATAGTCTGAGGGCAAAATATTCGTGTGAAGATGATCATTGCCTATATGCCCAAATACGATAATTCTCCAGCCCTGCTCTTGTGCCTGACGATGTAGTTTTAAAATATTGCCTAAACAACCTGCCGGCACTGCCAGGTCTGTGCTGATCTTGCTGATGCGCGGGTCAATCATTCTGATCTTATCAAGCTCCTTATTGATCGCTTCTGGAACTGCATGACGAAATTCCTTAAGCTGCTCCACTCCGCTTTCAGTATCCACAAACCAGCAATCTGATTCTTGTGAACCAAATTCTTCTGCCAGATCGCCAGCAGCAAAAACAGCATTTTCCAGGATTTCTGCATCATCCCCTTCAAATTCATAGTAAACAGCAAATTTCCAGTTATCTTGCAGATCAGGTAATGATTGCCATAATTGGCGGTTTCCTCGCAAAAGCATCAGGGCATTATGATCAAAATATTCTATGGCAGATGCTTGATATTTCAGCAATTTCAATCCTTCACAAAAATCCATAGCTGCTGATTCGCTTGCAAAAAACTGTAATACACCCCAGCAATGAGCAGGCTTGGAAATCAATTTGATCTCCAGTTCAGTGATCACAGCCAAAGTGCCTTCTGCTCCAATATATATATCAAAATCACGAGAATCTTCTCTCAGATAATATCCAGCAGCATTTTTTACATCCTTATCCGGCAAATTGATCTGATATTCTGAGGGCTTTATTCTTTGTGCAGGTTTTTGTGGATTAATGGTTTTAACCTGAGAAATCCATTGGCGCATAGCTCCATATTTATAACTTCGAGCCCCGGATGCATTACAGGACGCCATCCCACCCAACGATGCACTGGACTCCGTGGGGTCAGGAGGGAATATATATCTGCCTAAGCGTGAGAACTCCCTCCAGACAACCTTATCATCCGCTACCCATATAGATGTATCGTATTGACGTTTATTAAGCACTTCTCGCAGCTCCACGAGCTTTAACCCTGGTTCACATCGAAGATAATAGTTGCCCTTAGTATCCTTCCGAATACCGGTGATCTTATTCATTTTCTCCAGATTTAGGATCATGCCACTCTCAGGAACACTGCCTCCAGTAATCCCGGTCCTGCTACCCTGGATAGTGAGAACAAGTTGATGCTCCAGACAATAGTTAACTGCTTCCTGAATATCTGCTGCTGTTCTGGCAAAAACCAAATATTCTGCATTCCCACTCAACCGAGATTCATCATGCAAATATTCTGCCAGTTTACTCTTAGATTTAATTATTTCCATATCAGTTAAAGAACTGTAATCTCCACTTGAAATGTCAACTAGATAATTTTTTCATAAAGTACCCCTGGTTTTTTATTCATATTTGACGTCCTCGCAAAAATCAATGCTCTTTATCAACAATGATTTCCTTCTTTTATTATGAGAATGCTATTTGCAGTTTTTGCTGCTTAAAATTTCGATATTTTAGCTATATACTGACTAATTCTGAACATAAGCATCACATCATAAATTCGTTTCCCGCTAAACTTCAATTCTGAATTCTGTTCCTACATCAGTATTTCTGACAGTTAATTTTCCGGTCATATTCCTTTCGATCACCATTTTTGCCATATATAAACCAATTCCTGTGCCTGTAAGTTTTTGCTTTGTAGAAAAATATGGATCAAAAATCTTTTCAATAATATTTTTTTGAATACCTCCGGCATTATCATTTATTGTGATAACATTCTTATTGTTTTCTTTTGATAAGAAAATTTTAGTCCACGGATTTTTTATTTCTCTTTCTATTAATATCTCCCTGGCA
>JAVCCT010000239.1 GCA_030765325.1 Candidatus Stygibacter frigidus
ATGCAATACTCCCCACTCATAAGGTGTCACGCCATGCCAGTTGACTCGCTGTCCTGATCCTGTAGTACCATCCCAGATCATATCTCCACCTGAGCCTCCAGATACATCACTGGCATCCAGCACGGTTACTCCCAGCGGGAAATCCAGCCATACATCAGAAATCCATTCATCATCTGAAGCAGCATTGAATACGTTAAATGTCCAGGTTGTTTCTTCTCCAGGAGTAAATGAATCTGTATCACAGGTGATCACAGAACCAGTTACATCACGCTGCATAGGTGTAGTTTCATCTGTCCGTACATAGAAATTCACAGGCAGATCTCCTATATTGCTCAAAGTAAATGTATAACTGTCTGTCGATAATGGTGCTATTTCATAATAGATGCTGTCCTGATCTACTGCGAAAGTATTTGGCAGATAAGCAGTGAAAGGCAGCATCCAGTTCCAGCTGTTTTCATCACTGGTAATTATTGCTTCCAGATAGAAAACATAAAAGTCTGGAACATTTCCAGATACTTCGAAAGTAAATTCATTTTCTAATGTCCCAAACCCATTGGCTGGGATCATTGTATAACTGCCGCTATCTTCTGTAATTGTCACATAAGGATCTGTGATTGAAATTTCTACATTTATATTTGTAGCAGTATTGCCACCCATATTTTCCAGAACCATAGAAAGATCAGCAGTTTCTCCTGCTTCAATAAAGGTATCATTACCTGAATGCACATAATAATTATTAACACTCAGGAAAGGACCATCTGGCGGGATTGGAGGAGGTGTAAATAATATTGCCATCTCATTCTGTAATGATTTACAGGCATCGGGATAACTATTATTAAAGGTATATTGCAAACCAATCTGGGAGTCTTCATTTTCCAGACCCACTGTTGCATATTGTCCATGATTACTGGGATAAGAACCCGCATTATCATTATGTACATCCATATACTGGAATTTTATCTCACTATCACCTGTTGTGGTAGGATAATAAACCGGATCATATAAGATGATCTCAAATGTATCACTTGAACCGGTATCTCCATTAGTTATGCGTGACCATTCAAACACCACATAATGAAGATCATCATCATAATACCATAAAACTTTATTTGAAGGAGAATTCAGATCATCCCAGAAGAGTGCGATCATCGGACTCGGTCCCTGTGGTCCAGGAATTTGATAATTCATAAAGTTTGCTGTCTCATGGAATCCTGGAGCTATCCAGCCATTGGTGCAGACGGTAATTTCATCATATTCCTCACCATAAAATGTGAATGAAAAGTCTTCTGGAAGTTCCAGATTAGAATAATTTCCTGTTCCGGTTCCAGAGCCAGTATAAGTATTGGTTGACCAGGTTAAAGTTGAACCGTCACCATTATGAGCGGGATCTATTTCTATCCAGTCGTATTCCGGACATTTATCATAATCCACATCTCCATCATCATAACACCAATAACCATATTCATCTGGTCCAAATGGATCAGTGAGTCCTGCTTCGCCAATTGGCACGTTGATAGTTACATATCCATCATATCCATCAGGACTGGTAAGATTTAATATAAAGGGGATATAAGTCCCTGGTAATATTGATGTACTGGCTGTTACCGTAAAGCGGTTTGTGGCATTATTTCCTGTTCCACCACCGGCGATATTACCAAAACTTCCTACACTGTCAATAATGGTTATCCTGAGGTTATTGCATGTCAATAATCCAATAATACCATCTGCTCCTAAATTTCCATTATTGGTCAATGTGAAATATATTTCTTCTGTTTCTCCCGGATCTATCACACCATCTCCATCAATAGTATATGAACTGGCATAAAGATTCGGTGCTTCCACGGGTGCCATCAGCCAGGTTGTCCACTCATTACCATCATCATCAGTGATAGTGACATCCATTCTGATATCTACTCCACCCTGGAAGGCATCTGCTACCTCTATTTCAAATCCCGCTGCTCCTGTGGCTGTTCCACCGGCAGTTATATCACCAAAACTTATCTCATCACTTAGGATCGTCACCAGATCACTACTGCATTCTGCACTTGCTATCACGCCGCTTAATGACATATTTCCGGTATTAGCCAATGTAACCATTACTTCCACTGTCTCCCCAGGATTGATTATGCCATTGCCATTTCCAGCTGCATCATCATAACTTGCTCCACTGATATCCACAAAGGAATCTACCTGTTCAATAGAAACTTCTTCTATTACCGGAACATGATCATGCTTGGTAACCACTAAATTATAATCTCCATCTTCTGCACCATCAAGGTCAAGCAGAATTGTTCCGCTGGCATTGCAATATCCGGTTGCCTTAAATTCCAGATCATCTGAAGTAAGAGTTACCCAGGCACCTTCTGCCGGATTGCCAATGGAATCCATCACTGCCACCTGATAATAATTTGTCCCTGTGGGGATCACTTCATCATATACAACTGAAAGCTCTTGTGGCACTCCTGTCCATAATTCTAAGGCAGCATCTCCCATAAGGGTGCTCCAGTGAGAAAAATTATTTACATAACCACCTGGATTCTGAGGAAAGGTTAACCAGAGATAATATTTTCCCTGCAGCATTACAGCACCGGCTTCAAATAGATCATCACGGAATATTGCACCCCATGATCCCAGGGCAAGAGCATTATTAAACGGTGTATGAGTTGAGGCTGTTGTAGTTCCAAATCCGGCAATACCACCACTGGGCTGTGATAATGATCCCTGTTGTACGAATTGTTCGCAGGTTCCTGTTCCAGCCCAACTGTTTGATGCGCAGGTAGGAATTATGGCAAATGGTAACATATAACCATTGTTAGTTGATCCTGCTCCCCAGCCTGACATACCAATATAACCACGATAACCAAAATACAAGACACCCTGATTGATCGCACTGTTCATCTGGCTTGAAAAAGATCCGCCATACACTTCTTCAAAATTATCATCTCCCCAGAAGTTTCCCGGATAATCAAGCATCAATTCCTTGGCTGCCTTGCAAACGGTTATTGTAGAATATCCTGAATGAGCAGGATCACCAGTTAATAATGCCCGGCTATACCAGTTCGAATTTCCCATATAGGGTGTTTTTTCATAACCTAATATCTTGCTTAATTGAACCTGAAATGTATTGATTGAACTGAAGGTGATTCTGCCCAAAAACATATCTCCCAGTATATCATTACCTTCTAATTGGCTGTAAGGATGATCTCCTTCACCACCTGACAAAGTATAGGTGGGTATAGTATAAGAACCATTGGCATCTCCTAAAAATGTAACATATTCTGGCGGATCTTCCCAGTCGTCATAGGCATCCTGGATATAATTTTTGATGGAGGTTGTGGATGTTCCGGTCTGGGTTGTAGTAGCTACTGTTACTTCATACCCCTCTTGAATTCTCCACTCAACCAGGTAATCAAGGTTTTCCAGTACATCATCATTATTATTGCAAATATATAATATTGTGGGCACCTGGTAATCATCACGTACTGCCACCTGATCATAATTCAAAGTATTGGCTTTATACACACCTTCAAAATTGCGTGATATTTTACCACTTCTGGTTTTGACATTGACCCCGCCTCTGCCTGAAGTTTCCACTTCTACCACTATATTACTGTAAATAGTTAAACTGCGGTCGCCGGCATTATATTGAAATGGACAAAATGTTACTGGCACTAAACGATAATCACGCATAATTGCCGGTTCACCTGCCCAGGCAATAGTTTCAGGAAATACACTCCCGCTTCCATAAAATCCCTCATTAATGGCAAATCTATCTACATTCCCCTCGCCATCATGATGCATCTCTTCTTCTGGATAGATTATCACGTCATTGATCACTGTCTTTTCAAAACTTACTATTCTCAGCTCCGGGGTTCCCTGATCCGGAATTATCAATGCTTTGGTAAATACTGGCACATCTGGATAACCCGTCTCCAGAAGATCACTGGATTCTGGATAAGTTATATAAGTATAATCTATTCCATCATAAGTTTTGGTTACTATGTCATAACCATCTAAATTAAATTCAATTGATGCAGCACTTCTTGTTTGCTGATCGCAGGTATAACGCTCTGTTGCTTGATTACCCTGGATTTCTACCCATTCTGCCGTTAATAACGTGAATGTCATAAGTAAAAAGATTAAAAATAGGACTCTTTTCATTTTCTCTTCCTTCTTGAAATTATTTTATCCTTCTTATTCGCATATTTATTTTTGAGGGTTTCCCCATTTCTTTTAACAATATGATAGTTGCATACTTATTAGTATTGAGGCATACTCCTATTGAAAACCCCTCCCCATAAAGGTCTAAGAATTTCCTTATTTTCATAGGACTCCTACTTTTATTTCTTTAATTAAGGCAGAAAATGTCCTTTACTTCGTCAAGACTTTTTTTTATTCAAACCCCCAAAACTCCCATAAGTCCTATACCCCCGCAGCAACAAAGCACGTACTGACATTATTTTGTTAGATAGTGCTTAGTTGTTGTTGGCTGATACTACTTTTTGATTATTTTATATGTGGGGAAATGCTTGTGAGAGCATCAGAAAATATTTTAACCTAATCTGAGCGATACCGTTTCGATTAAGATTGCTAATATCTTTGTGCAAATTGAGTTGCGAAAAATTGCAGGAATACCTTTAGGTATTTCAAAAATTTTCACAACTTCAAGATGCCAAATAGA
>JAVCCT010000188.1 GCA_030765325.1 Candidatus Stygibacter frigidus
AAGGTTATAAATAAGGAGATATATATTATGAGGAGATTATTGTTATACTTTTTGCTGGTATGCACCAGTATTTTGATGGGTGCAGAATTTAAAGTTACTGGTGAACTGGAGAAGGAAGGATTCAGTTATATTACTAATAATATGCGGGATACTGATGGGGTTTATTGTGCCAGGATACAAGTAAACTCTGATATTCGTAATTTGAGATTTGATAGTAACCGCAAGCCAGTGAAGATCGAGCGGGAAATGGGGAAATATTATGTGTATCTATCTCCCGGGGAGCGGTCATTAACCTTTTTGCATACCGAATTTGCGGCTTATGAATATGAATTTCCGCTGACGCTGGAGGCTAATACGGCTTATGTGATGACAGTGGTGAAAAGTGGCTATGGCAGTGCTGATGAAGGACTGGTGACCATTACCTTTATACTGAATGAGAAGGATGTGTATATAACTAAAGGTGATAATCCACCGATCCTTAATAAAATGGGATCAACACAATATCGCCTGACACCATGGGTATATGCTTTCCGGTTCAATAAACAGGGATTCCAGGAAGAGGAGCAAGAACTACAGATAACTCAGGATGAAGATATTAGTATTAATCTGAAACAGGGAGAAAGCAGGATGAAAATGAAACTGCCCGGGATAACTATTATAAATAGCGAACCATCAGGAGCAGAAGTTTATCTTAATGATCAGAAGATGGGAATTACACCGTGGCAGGACGAATTGATCGCGGGAGATTATAAGCTGACGATTAAAGCCAGGATGTATTATACAAAAGAGCTGGAATTTAGTCTGGCAGAAGGGCAGACTCTGGAACTACCTGTAATTGAGTTATTGCCTAAATTTGGATACTACAGCGCAGAATGTGATCCGGATAATGCGGATATTTATCTTGATGGGGTATATAAAGGCAAGGGCAATATCTCCAAACAGATGATAGAAAGCGGCAGTCATCTATTAGAAGCTAAACTGGATTATTATCATGATCATAGCGAAGAATTCTTGATCAGTGATGGTGATGAAAAGGATTTTGATATAATACTAAAGCCGGCATTTGGCAGGCTGGAGATAAATCCTACCCCAGTAATGGATGCTGATGTGTATATTAATGGTGAATATGTGGGTAAGACGCCATATAAAGATGATAAACGCTTATCCGGGCAGTACCAGGTGCGGGTGGAAAAGGAGCTTTATACAGGAGCTGAAGAGAGCGTGGTCGTATATGATGAAACTCTGATGCAGAAAACAATACTTTTGACTCAGGACTATGGGACATTGATAATAGAGGCACAGGATAGTGAAATATTTCTGGACGGTGTACTGGCAGGTAAAAATAAATATCAGGCAAATCTGCAGGCAGGGAATTATCAGGTGGAAGCCAAACAAAACAGGCATAGATCAGCAAGCAGGAATATATACCTGGGAGTGGGAGCAGTGGAGCAGGTGATACTGAGTCCTGAGCCGATCATGGGATCAGTGACAGTTATGAGTAATCCCCCGGCAAGCAAGGGAGCAGCAATCTGGGTGAATGGAGAAAAAGAAAAAAATACCACCCCGGCAGTGCTGCCTTTATTGATAGGAGATTATAAGATAAAGGTATATCATCCTGATTTTCTGGAGCAGACTAAGATGGTAAACCTCACAGAAGGCAGTCAGGAAAAGCTGGTATTTGAGCTGGAAACCTATCAGGGGAGTATGCTTTCCATGCGTAATAAATGGAGACGCCAGGGCTGGATTGGTGCAGGGACAACTATATTGACAATGGGAGCAGCAGTGTTTTTTAATATGCAGGGCGATGGGTTTGCTGATGATTATGCCACAGCTGGATCAACAGCTGAATCTAATACTGCCTGGGATGATATGGGAAGCAATTATAATAGGCGCGATGCCTGCTTTTATATATCAGTGGTGCCGGCAGTATATACTATTTATAGCTGGATAAAAGCAGGGCAATACAGTAGTAAATTGAAAATGGAAAATTGAAAATGGAAAATTATGAAGAGATTTCACCACAGAGGGGGGATAAATTGAAAATTGAAAATGTAAAATATAAAATTGGTGGGGAGCAGAGATCAATGGGGGGCATTTTTCGATTCACGTCTCACGACTCACGATTCACGATTTTCTCCCGATTCACGACTCACGACTCCCGACTCACGGGTTTCCTCCTTCTCACGTCTCACGGCTCACTACTCACGATGGTACTCTTCCTGCTCCTCTCCCTACCTCTACTTGCTGTAACTATTGATGAACTTCAGAATAGCGGAGAATACCTGTATGGAATGGGCGAGGCAGATAGTTATGAAAAGGCTACTGATCTGGCTTTGCAGAACCTTATCAGTAAAATAAGTGTGAAGGTGGAAGCTGATTTCACACGGAAGGACAGTGAGGATGAATACGGATTTAAAAGTCGGGTAGAGCGTAATATAAATACATATTCCAGTACTACGCTGTATAATGTGCCTGATATTATGGAGCAAAGTAAAGATAAAACGGTGGTGTGGCGCTATCTGAAGAAAGCTGATCTGGATAAGATATTTGCAGCACGCAGGCAGAAGATATTGAGCTATTATAATTGCGGACTGGAAGCAGAAGCTAAGTGCCAGATAGGGGATGCTTTACGCAATTATTACTGGTCAATGGAACTGCTCTCGACATATCCGGAAAAAGAATGCCTATGTCCTGAGAATGATGAAATAACCCTTCAGACGCAATTACCTAATAAAATAAACAGTCTGCTGGATGGTACGAATTTCAATTTACTGCATATCTATCGCGACGTGGGAAAGAATCGTAAAGTATTAAAATATCTGGTTACCTATGCAGAGAAAAGCGTGACTAATCTGAATTATCGTTATTATACCAGTGCTGATGGCTGGAGCAGATATACATCAGTAAATGACGGATTGGCATATATCGAACTGCCTTTAGACTACAGTGAACCAAAGCTGGCCCTGCAAATCCAGTATCGCTATGAGCAGGCAGCGAATTTTGATAAAGAGGTGCTAAAGGTTTTGTCTGGAATTGAGGCTGACTATTTTAATAATAATCAGCGGGAGCTTATACTGATAGGTGAGGAAGAAGATATCAATACTGAAAAGCTAACGCTGGATGTTTTTAATATCAGTAAGAATGAATCCACTGGTGAACTGAAAGAAAAAGACATATTAGAAGATGTGATCAAGGATATTAGAGAAGGGAATAAAGAGGATATTAAGAATTGTTTCACAGAAACCGGCTACAGCGATTATGAAAATATTCTCTGTTATGGAAAAGCGGATATCATGGAAGATAAATATCAGATGCTGCTGGAAGAAAGCCCTGGTGAAAAGCAATTCCGCAATCTGCCCATGCGGTTCAGTTTCCCGGGCAACGAGGCGGAATTCATTGAAAGAGTGAATTTTAAATTCGACGACAAGGGCAGGATCAAGGGTATCACATTCAGCCTTAGTGACAGGACAATACGTGATATTATGGCAAAAGATGAGAGGATGTGGAAACCGGAAGAGAAATACCAGCTTATAAATTTTATGGAATACTACAAGACCGCCTATTGTCTGGAGGATATTGATTATATTAATAATATCTTTGCTGAAAATGCTTTGATCATTGTGGGCAGAATCCTTAAGAATGACGACTTTGATATCGAGAACATCACGGATACTATTGACAAAGAGAAGGTGGAATATATTCGTTATGAAAAGGATGAATATATCGAGCATCTAAGGCAGGTTTTTGCTGCTAATGAATATGTGAATCTTCAGTTTGAAGACAGTGATATCAAGCATTACAGTAATGATCCTGATAGTGCCTTATATGCTATTCAGATCAAGCAGAACTATGCTTCCCAGAATTATGGAGATCAGGGCTATTTATTTCTTATGATGGATCTGCAGGAGATTGAGAAACCTAAAATCTATATCAGAACCTGGCAGCCAGAAAAGTTTGCTGACGGGACAGTGTTTGGGGTAGATGATTTCCGGATGAACTAAAATTTATTGGCTGATTTTCTGCAGGATTTGATTTGCATCTTCTTCCTGTACCAGGAAATGGGTAAGGGTATTGATCTGAGCCTGCCGCATAGCTAATGACCAATCATCAAATTTCCTACATTCGGTGAGAGGTAATAGATCCGCCTGACCTTTCTGGAGGATTTCAATTTCCTGTTCATAGATCTCTGCCAAATCAGTTATCATCTGCTTATCAACATCAAATTTATCAATATTATTAAGAAGATATTCCTTTGCCATGCTGCGAGCTTCCAGGAGGCTGTGATATGTCCAGGAATTGGAGAAACAGGCTTTTGCCTGCAGGTCAGGATCGGTAAGTTCCCCCTTATCAATAGCTTTGAGGGAAGATATCCATTCAACAATAGCTTTTTTACCGCTGGCATAATTGCCGATTCTATCAGTTTTGTAAAGCAGGGTAGCCATGATAAGAGATTGTTTATAAAGGTTACTAATATCGGTTTGATGCCAGCCATTTATCTGGATCATTACCCAGGGATAGGGTATTTTTTTATCCCTTGGCATCTCAGGCATCTTTTTCATCTTCTGCACATCTACCGGTACACCATAATCTGGGTGAGGGAAAATTGTGCCTGTAAAGGTGATGATATTATCCTTTATATCTTGATTGAGTATTTTGAAGAAATCACCATGACTGATAAAATTTTTGTCCGAGGTTTTTTCCACGAAACGGAATCTGGAATTAAAATAGGTTACTGTTTCATAACCGGCAAGAGGGAGTATATATGCTGAACAATTATATCCGCAAAAGGGATCTGTGGCTGAAGGCAGCCATTTATCACTGAACTGGAATCTGAAACTCCAGGCAGATAATCCAGCCAGTGTAGTGGCATCAAAAGGTGTATTATTTCTGATAAGTTTGGGATTGAGTACATTAATGGTCTTCCAGAAAGATGCACCGGAAAACATTTCCCAGTGTTCAGGAGGATACACTTTATATTTATCAAGAAATGGTACATCAGGTTCCTCAGCGTTTTCTGCATGAAGTTTCTGGGTAATTGCAGCCAGAAAATCAAAATTAATAGCACTTGCCTTATCCGGCGGAAACAATAGAAACAGTAACATTAAAACTAATAATGATATAACAATCCTCATGAAAATTCCCCTTACACCGATAATGAAGGCTAATTTGTTATTTAGCAGATATTTGTCAAATTAAAAATAATACCTAACCTGAGTGATTCTCATTTACTCATATCACTAATCTTTTTGGCATCTTGAAATTGTGAAAGATTTTGAAATACCATAAAGGTATTCCTGCAATTTTTCACAATTTAATCTGCTCATAAATATTAGCAATCTGAAACAAAACAGAATTGCTCAGATTAGGTAGAAGTAATAATTAGGAGAGGTCAGAAATGTCTTCATTTTCTTCTTTTTTGCGGTCATGATTCTTTTTAATGATAAAAATGATCACTAAAGCGAGAAAGGGGAAAACACTTTCCAGATCGTGCAGGAGCCAAAGAGCTCTTTTCATCCAGTTAGGCGGTGGAGGAGTGAAATCCACTATTATCTTTTCCTGGCGAGGATCGATGGCAATAGCCTTGAGGGAGTCACCCAGGGTGATAAAAAGAGAATCCGTATTAACAGGTAATATGAGGATTTGTTCGAATCCCTTGTCTGCATTATAGACCCCCTGGAAAAATGAATTATCTTTATTGTCTTTAATCTGCAGAAAATCGGCATCATAGGCTTTAATTGTGACATCAATAGCAAAATGAGTAGCTTGAAGATCATCTTGATCTGCCTGCAAAAAAATTGCCAGGCAGAGCATAAAACTTAGAATTATTAGTTTATTCATAAAAAACCAGGTGATAATCCTCAGATCCTCCCCGAGTCATAATTTATTTGAGCAGCAGCATTTTGCGGCTGGCAATGTTTGTATTTGAACTTAGTTTGATGAAATAGATACCCGATGAAACTGGTTTAGCATTATCTGATAATCCGTCCCAGGTAATATATGAATATCCTGCTGGATAAGAATTGACCGGATATGCCTTTATCATCTGACCTGAGCAGTTATAGATTTTGATGCTCAATGAAGCGGAATTGTCAAGCTGAAATGAGATAGTTGTGCTGGGATTAAAGGGATTGGGATAATTATTAAGCATAGAATCCCAGGCAGGAACATTATTGGGCGTTACTGCTATAACTTCGATGAAAACTGTTTCCGATGGACTGCTTTCCAGAGAATCGCTATAAACAGCCGTTACAAAGTATTCATAAGTATCTTCTTCCATAATATTATTGGTGAAAAGAGTATCAATAGTTGTGGCAATGATCACATTATCCCGATACACATTATATCCTGTGAGATTGCGTTGTGCAGAAGGCGAGTTCCAATAAAGATAGACGATCCCGCAAACTGCATCCCAGGTTAGGTTTTGAGGTGGCAGCAGATCTACTGAAATTTCTGCCACCGGAGAAGGATCAGACTCAATATCTTCATAAATTGCTGTTACGTAATAATCATAATTACCATTATCAAGGGCATAATGAACATATTCTCGCTCCAGAGGATCATCAATACTGGCAAGTAACTCCCCACAGCAATAAAGATTAAAACCGATCTGGCCACCATCTTCCATCACCCATGAAATAACGACATCATTATAATCAATCAGCACGGCATTACAATCTGATGGTGCTACGGGTGCAGGAGGAAGTAATTCCTGGGGATATAACCCTGTATGCTGAATATTACAGCCATCCAGAGGCATATAGGCAAGATCAGCATTCCAGGTACTTTCTGTATTCCACATACAGCACTCAACTATATAAGAAGTAAATCCCGTAGCTGCACCGGCAATTTCCAATAATCCATCAAAATCAAAATCTCCAAATACTGGTGTCATCTGCATAGTAACGCTATCCCAGCCGGTTCCACAAGATAGGGGCCAGTCAGTACAATGGGATCCGTCATTATTATAGCATTCATAGCCATTACCAAACACATTATCATCTATCATAATTTCCGGGAGATCATCATTATCAAGATCAGCGATCCCCGCCTGGGCATTTATAGCATTTGTGGGACCGGCAGGAAATCCGTCTAAAGGCGTGCCATCCCTATGCCAGGCATAAATATGATCAATGGGCGTGCCAGAAGAAACCTGATCACCGATCACAATATCCAATTCACCATCGCCATCAATATCGCCTAAAGCGGGATTGGCAAAAATCCAGTTATCCACTGTTTGAAACCAGCCATCAGCATAGGTGCCATCGCTGTTTACGGCAAACACTGCTCCACCTGTAGAACAGCCACCATAAATGATCTCACGCAAACCGTCATTATCAATATCAGCTAAAATTGGTTGTGAATAGGAATAATTATATCCGGCTTCAGAAACTGGAAATCCTTCCAGCAGATTACCAGCAGTATCGAAAGCATAAAGGCTGTTATAGGAAAGCCCGATAACTTCTGGAATATCATCACCAGTGATATCACCTACAGAAATCCCTGAGCCCGGGAAAGTATCAAGCTGTTGAGGCCAGCCCGGGAACACACTGCCATCACCATCAAACACATAAGTATAGCCATTGGGAGCATTACGCACATTTACACAGATCTCCAGGTCTTCGTCACCATCCAAATCTGCCAGACAGGCATTCATGGTGCCTCCACCAGCTAATGTAACTGGAAATCCCTCTACTGCTGCTCCACTTTTTTCAAAGGCATATAATTCACCGATATTTCCGGTTGTATTATTGCGACTGCAGGCGACTATCTCATCTTCCCCATCTCCATCAATATCACCGCAGGCAGGAGAGCTCCAGATATAATACCCTAATTGCTGGCGCCAGCCGATCACATTTGAGCCATCCAGATTATGAGCGACAATTTTCGTTCCTATACCAAAAACAATTTCCATCTCCCGATCTTCATCCATATTGGTATATATGGCACCTTTGAAACAATTAGACACTGTGTAAGTAACAGGCCAGCCTTGGGCCAGTTCCGGCAGCACTCGCAATTCTGCTGGCTCAAAAGTGCTATCAAGGAATTCCTGGGTGCAGAGCACATTGCCATCCATATCAGGCAGCGCTCTACTCTGCTGATCAGGATTCAGACTGGAAAATGGAACTATCACCGCCATTATGGGTAAAACAATAAACATTGCTAAGATCAAAATAATATACTTCATCTATTCTCCTTGTTAACCTGCTGAGGCACCACCACCACCAGCTCCTCCACCAGCACCACCGGAACTTCCTGAGCTGCCTGTTGATGCTGCTATTGCTATATATACTGCAATAAAGCTATTAAAATCTTCTACTGAATCAAAGTGCTGCATCAATATACTTTCTGTGAGATCTATACCTGATTTCTTAAAATGGTCAATATATTTCGAGGCAAATCCCAATACCAGAGCAAAAGGAAAGATACTATCAAAATCTGCTAAATTGATCTTTTCTTTATTTTTTTTCAAATCGTGCAGCATATTCTTTTTCCATAGTTCCCAGGTATATTTCTCCTCAAAACCTTTGGGAGTGTTCACTTCTATCAACGATGCCTTATAGATAAGATAAATGAAAATTATTGCCAGAGGAAATGAGCAGAACAGCATTAATGGTAAACCATAGGAAAAGCTGATAATCCCTCCGAAACCAGCTATAAAAACAAATACCAGGGAGACAATTACCCAGATATGCAGTTTCTTTTGTTTGCGATGCTGCTCCTCATCCACATATCCACCATCGTATAAAGCCACCATCAAATTATAATTCATGTCTTTTTTAAATTTGTATAATTTTGAGAAGATTTTCTTAAGATCAGTAATATCTTTATCGATCAATTGCTGTAATATTTCATAGAAGCTCTTATCAAGGGCATCATCAGGAACATTTTCTGTAAGTAAAACGCGATATTTCTTTTTTGCGGTCTTTTCAAGAACTACTGAATCCTGCTTAAGCAACCTGAAAAACAGGGAAGCAAAAGGGACAACGCTATTATCAAATCCGTTCGCCAGCTTGGAAACTAAACCTGGGTGATGTTCAAATAGATCATCTGGAAGCTGATCAGGAGTAAACCGTATTTTATGCCTGCGGGACACTCCAATAAGTTTTATAGCCAGAAGCAAAGCTGCAATTAAAACAGCGATAAGCAATAATATTAAATATTTTCCATAATAAGATTGAATTTCATCTATCTCCTGCCAGTGAGGTTTCTCGATGGGCAAGGCATCATCTGATACAGTGAATCCTACTGGAAACACTTCATCACCTTCCAGATTATAAAAATTATAGATCACGCTATTAGCCGAATAAGAAACATTCACTTTATTGCTGGTATTAGAGAAAACCCCCATTGGGGACGGCAGCTTTCCGGGCAGGACCAGCTCAATCCGTCCTTGATCAATAATGAAATCATGATCCCTTGGCAATGGCTGAAAATCTACAATTAGCATGCTATCTTCTATATATAACACGTGTCGAGCAATAAATTCCAATTCAAAATCAAGAGAAGCATCCATTATGGGTTCAAAATTCCACCTGACTACCATATTATCATCATCAAATTTATAATTATCCACCTCTGATATGATATTCCCATCAGTGTCTTTCACAAATGCCCGAATAAATTCAAGTCCATCAGTTGCACGCTCAGGAATATAGCGCGATACCCAGGAATAGGTATCTCCAGAAAAATGATAGCGAAAAACTTCTCTTACGAGCAGATCTCCGTTTTCTCGAATATTTATCATGCAATTATAATCCTGTGCGTAAAATGATTTTCCTTGAAGCAATGCAGCTAAGATTAATATAATCAGTAATATTATTGTTTTCTTCATTTTTTTACTCCTGGGTTATTTGGCTAACTTCAAACTAATTCTGGGTGATCAATCTCAGATTATCTCGAGCTTTTTTATTTCTGGGATCAATATTAATAGCTTGCTGAAATGCGTGTTTTGCCATCTCTACATTGCCCAGATTATGGAATATAACACCCATTTCATTGTATATCTTTGCATTTTCAGGATCATGACTTTGGATATAATGCAAAATCTGTTCATCGTATTTCTGCAGCACTTCCTTATCTTCATTTTTAATTAACTTTTCAAGGTCTTCAGCTAAATCTGGACTACCTTTTAATCTGTATCGATCTCTTTGCAATGAGCCTTTATATAACTGTTCAAAATCTGTTATTTTAGCTATTGCCTGATTATAATATTGCAGTGCTAATTCCAAATCACCAAGCTGTTTACTGCAAAAACCGGCAAATTTATAGGCTTCTGCCGGAAATGGATTGGTCTTTATGGATTGCTGATAATATTCTCTGGCTTTCTGAAAATCTTTCTTATTTAAATATATGTCTGCCAGATTCATATAACCTATATAATCACGTTCTGGAATAAGATTGATCATATTTTTTAAGGTTTTTTCTGCCATATCCGTGTTACCTAGCTTTGAATATGCTATTGCCATATTACCACCAGCCTCATATAATTCCGGGTTACGTTCTAATGCCTTTTGATAGCTCGCAATAGCACTATTGAATTCATCTTTTGCCATAAAATTATCACCCATTTTCTTTATATCCATTGCCTCTGATTCTTTACCCATTTTTGATACATCAGTGAGCCAGGCTGGTTGAAGAAGAGTGATTATGCCAAAAACTAACAGACCACCCCAGATCAGTATCAGAAATACTCTAATCGCATAAATCCTTTTATAATCAGCAGGTGTTATGGAGGATGAATGTGACATTTTTATTCTCCTTTTTTAATCTATTATATATCTGGCAAGCTAATGGAGTTCGCATAATTATCACCTGAGTCATCTCACCGGTATTAGCATTAAAAATAAATTGTACTGGTTTTAATTCTGGAAAACCCTTACCCCCCTTGCCTTCTGACCCACTGCCAATTATTAATATATCCGTGCATTTAGTCAAAATAGTCATCTGATCACGTTTATTGAATGCATGCTTTTTATCAACAAGACGGAATGAGCCATCATCAAAAATCAAAATATCAAGATAAGGAATAGGTATTCCTTTGTAAATAGTCAAACCATACTTGTTATAAGTAATATTTTTATTGAAATTAACGGCAATTGAGATTCCCAGAGATATCACTGATATGCCAATAATCCCGATTACTATCCAACGGCTGACTTTAAACTGCAGCAGATGAATACACAACCATATTACTAAAAATATTCCTACTGGTAACAAAACTGAGACAGGGAAATATTCTGTATCCGATAATGTGGAGGTTATCATTAGAAATATGAAAACAAAAACAAATTCATAAAAAAGTAATGTTAATGGGTTATTAAAATAGCCTTTTACCGTAGGATGCATCAACTTGAATTTGGATTTAAGGATCCTGGCATTATCAAGCACAAAAAAAACAAAAATATTTCCCAGTACTGAGCCATACATATCTTTGGCGATATCACATACATCAAATACCCTGTTTGATAATGGAACCTGTGCTAACTCATCCAAAGTTGAAGCTGAAATGGCAAAAAGCAAGGTGTATCTGATTATCTGTGCTGAAGTCTTTCCTCTTGATTTCCAATAACGCCAACTGATGATGGCAAATATGGAATAGGCAATATAGTGCCAGTTATGCTGCAACTCATAGAATTTGTGATTAAAATAATAATCTGTTACGTGCTGACCTACACCAAATAGTAAAAACACTCCAGCAATAACCCCCAAATGAAACAACCTGATACTTTTTCTGGCAAGATATAACAGAACTGAAAGGAAGATCACCCCCACGATTAATGTATATGGAATAGATAGTGAACCCACCTCCAGCATGGCGTTAGATGCTATACCAATTGCTGTCTGAAGATAGTTTTGCAGTAATAAAAAAGGGGTCATTATTAACAATAAAACATACAGAATATAGTTCACCTGTGTAAAAGCAATATCATTTCTTTTTTTCTTCATACCCTCACCCATACTTTGATTAACAAGAAACTTGATTTATCACTTCTAAGTGTCAATATCTTTTTTTTGACCGGTCTTCCAAATAGCCGAGATAAATAAATTTACGTGAGCCAAAACCACCATCTGGAATCAAAGTACCCGGACTGACCACGGCATAACAAAATAATGTTATGCCGTGGTCAGTCCGGTTACAAAGGGATTTCGGTTAGGGTACTACTTTTTGGGTATGGGGATTATATGAGAGTATTCAAGCGGATCAGGAAAGGGTAGAATTGGGAATTTAATTAATATTAATTATCTGCTGATAGTAATTTTCCTGGTAATATTTTGGGAGGAAGAGGTGAGTTTGAGGAAATATAATCCTGCTGGCAGTTGTGAGACAGGGGCAGTGATATATCCTGATCTTGAGGGTGGTAACTGCATCACTTTTCTGCCGCGTAAGTCATAAAGAGTAATTTTACAGGCTTCAACTCTTAAGGGCAACCATCGGATATTTATCATATCGGAGACAGGATTAGGGGAAATAGTGAGATAGTTTGATACAGTATTATCGTTAACCGGCTCAATTGTCACCGTTACATTCCAGATGGCTTCAACATCAGAATAGCCATCGGAAACCCGGCAGCACACCTGATATGTGTTTATCTCTGTAAATGTGTGATTGAAAATGTAATCAGTAGTAGATTGCACGGCATCATCAAGATACCAGGTATAGGTGATGGCAGAATCAATGTCATGAGCGATCACAGCAAAATTGCAGGGATTATTTTGCTCAACTTCAATAGCTCCAGTATCCGGGCTGGTATCTGTGATCACTGGTGGATCATTGACCGCTGTCACATAAATTTCCACGCTGTCGTGAACGCTCAGGCTACCATCTGAAAGCCACAAAGTTACAAATTCAAAGCCCACCCAGTTCGGGGTTGATGAAAAAGTGACTATCAAACCATCCGCTGAAACAATGATGTGTTCACTATTATCACCTGTTACCGTAAGAAGGTCATTATCAAGATCAGAGCAGAATTCGCTAAAATCATAAGTAGTGGGAATATCTTCCGGGATTACAAAATTATCTGGCAATTCCATTTCTGGATAATGATTAATGGAATAACCAGAATATGCTTCAATTGGCAGTAAATCTGGCGGGTAGCCGATATCATAACCAGGGTATGTCATAGTAGTATATTCCACAGAGCAAATTGTATCGATGCTTTGATCCCAGACTTGAAAGCTGACCTGTTCAGCTATACCACCCTGGATATTCATCGTGCAAATTGCTTCACCATTATCTAATACAATATTTCCTACTCCTCTACATTCTGCTTCAATAAAGGCTCCTACTAAATCTCCTGGATTTGCAGAGATTTCATCAATATTTACATGCATATAGGCTATTGTGGAATTAGTGTAAATTACTGCTTCCCAATCAGGGTCTGCCTGGCAAAACAGCCAGAACATCAGAATGAGACTTATTAATAATATTTTTTTCATAATCTACTCTTTTTTTTTATTTAAGCAGGAGCATGCGTTTGCTATCTATACCAGCACCACTTTGCAATTGATAGATATAGACGCCGGAAGCCTGCATTTTACCAGATTCATCACGACCATTCCAAGTAATTTGTTGAGAGTCGGATTGCTCAATTTTCCAGGTTCTCAGATTTTGTCCTTTGAGATTATATACTTTCAATACTGCTGGCAAATCTTGTGGTTGCACGCAATATCTGATGGCAGTATCAGGATTGAAGGGATTGGGATAATTTCCGGTCAGAGCAGTTACAGCATAAAGACCTGAGGGATCATTATCCAATTGAATTGCTGTTATATTCCAGGTTTTATAACGATATTCACTTTCATCATTTGCCATGCACTGTATCTCATATTCTCCTGTTTCATTAAAAGTAAATGTAAATTCAGCTTCAATGGATGGCTGCTCAATATCATTGACATACCAGGTGTATCCCACATCACTATCTACATCTTCAACCGTCACACTAAAGGTGATAGTAGTATCAATCACCACTTCCAGATCGAGTTCTTCTGGCAGCCATTGCACTATCTCAGGAGGATCATTAACCGCTTGCACGTTAATATTCACTGTATCGGAAACAGTAAATCTTACGGGATCATCATCCAGTGTGATCACGATTATTTCCATGCCATTCCAGTTCAAGGGAGCATCAATAGTCATATCAGCACCTTCAAAAGTGATAATGATCGAATCATTGCCCGTCGCAGAGAAGGCAAATTCATCACCTTCATAAATATTGAAATAAGGCGTTAGATCAAAAGTATCCGGACTGTCTTCCAGGATATCAAACTGCTCGGGCAGGAAGAGTTCTGGTGGCTGATGCACATGGATGACATTGAAGCCAATCTCATCAGAGCCGTTCAAGCGAGTATTGCCATCATCAGCATAAACCGTAACAATTTCAAAGCCAGACCAATAAAGTGTCGGTGTGAACGTGATAGAATCAGAAGTAACCTCTACATTGATATTAACATCTCCTTCGGCATAAATAGTAAGATCATCCCCATCAGGATCGCTGATATGTTCAGCAATATTGAATGTGATTGAGGAATTTTCATACATATCGATCTGGTCTGGGAAATCTACGATAGGAGCATCAGGAACAGGATTGACAATTATCAACAGGCTATCTGAACCGGTATCCATCCCATCACTGGCACTAAAGGTTAAGGTTTCCTGTCCATTCCAGTTAAGGGCTGGATTTAGAGTTACCATGCTTCCTTCTATTTCAACTGTGATATTTTCTGTTCCTTCACAGGCAAGAGTCCAGGCATCGCCTTCTACATCTATGATGAATATATTATTATCAAAGTCAACTGAGAGGTTATTATCTTCCTGCAAGGTGAAACTATAAGGCAGATTAACATCTGGGGCATCATTGACCGGGATCACTTCCAGTTCTAAAGTGCCGGTTACAATGTGACCATTACCATCATCAACGTTATAATCTACAATTTCAGTACCATTCCAGTTTTCTTCTCCATAGGCAGTAACTATCATGCCATCAATTTCAATATTAATATGAATATTACCACTGATGCCTAATGTGAGCTCATCGCCGTCTGGATCAGTGATATAGGTGCTCATATCTTCTGATACCACTTCATCTTCATCAAAGCTGAATCCCATTGGCAGGTTAACTTCCGGGGCAAAATTAGTGTAAATAGTCAGTGGCAGCAGATCAGGAGGATAGCCAATATCACCTCCAGGATTGGTAATAGTAAAATATTCAACGCTGTATATCTGATCTTCCGAAACATCGTAATAATTGAATTGCACAGCTTCCGGTCCATCACCCTGGATATTCATGGTAAAGATTGATTCCTCATTTGTAATTACTATTTGAGCAACTCCCCGGCATTCATTACCAGCAAAAGCAGCAACTTCATCACCTGCCGAAACCTGCTGATCATCAATTGTCAGGTTGCCGTAGGCTACGGTAGAATTAGTGTAATATAACACATTCCAGGGTCGAGGGAATTCCTGATATTCTGGCAAATCATAACTCCAGAAGCTAAGCTCAATTTCATCAGGTGGATAGCCAATATTTCCGCCTGGATCAGTGGAAACTACTAAATCAGAATAATATACAGCTTGAGCAGAATTATCCCATATCCTGAAATTGCAGCTTTCCACATCTTCTCCCTGGATTTCTATTGTAGATATAGTTTCATCTTCATAATTGATAATATTGCCTACACCTCTGCATTCATTATCAACAAATACTCCCAAAAGGTCTTCTCCTGCTTCAGCAGACTGTTCATTTACAAAGATCACAAAATATCCTGTTGTGCTGTTTGT
>JAVCCT010000010.1 GCA_030765325.1 Candidatus Stygibacter frigidus
CTTTCACGAGGTGTCATCGATAGTATGATGGCTTCAATTTTTGCCATTTCATTATCATCAACTTTTACATTTTTCATAGCATTATTATTCATACCTGGCAGCATACCCAGAAGATGATCCATAGGGCCCATTTTTTTAATTTGAGCCAGCTGGTTGAGGAAGTCAGTAAAATTGAACTGATTTTTTTTCATCTTCTCAGCTAATTTAAGGGCTTCTTCTTCATCAATTGCAGTTTCTGCTTTTTCTATAAGTGAAAGGACATCTCCCATCCCCAGAATACGGTCAGCCATCCGTTTGGGATAGAATTCTTCCAGATCACTGATCTTTTCTCCTGCTCCAATAAAGACAACCGGTTTTCCGGTAACAGCTTTTATAGAAAGAGCGGCACCACCACGGGCATCACTATCCATTTTTGTCAGGATAACACCATCAAATTCCAGTTGTTCATTGAACTCTCTGGCGACATTAACAGCATCCTGTCCGGTCATAGCATCAGCAACAAAGAAGATATAATCTGGTTGAACAGCCTGCTTAAGGTCACGAAGTTCTTTCATAAGCACCTGATCGATATGAAGTCTTCCGGCAGTATCAAAGATAATGAGATTATGATTATCTTTTTCTGCTTCTTTCAGAGCTTTTTTGGCAATTTTAACAACGTTTTTAGTATCCAAGGTGAAGGTAGGAATATCGAGCTGTTTTCCTAATACTCTTAGCTGTTCAATAGCAGCCGGACGATAAACATCACACGCTACCAGAGCAGGATCTATATTCTTAAATTTCTTTCTACCCAGATTGGCAAGTTTTGCTGAAGTAGTAGTTTTTCCTGAACCCTGCAATCCTACCATCATGATTTTATTGATTTTGTTATCGTTCAAAGTGAGTTTAAAATTCTCAGTACCCATTAGATGTATCAATTGCTCATGAACAATTTTCACAACCTGATGACCAGGAGTGAGACTTTTCATAACTTCCTGTCCCACAGCTTTTTCTGAAACCTGAGAAACGAAGTTTTTCACGATTTTAAAATTGACATCAGCTTCCAGCAAAGCACGTCTTATTTCACGCATTGCATCTTTGATGTTATCTTCATTGAGTTTTCCTTTACCTTTCAGTTTTCGGAAAATTACATCAAATCTTTCCTGGAGACTATTAAACATATTTTATCCTATAAATTTTTCAGCAGATTAATGGGGATAGAAGGATCATCTGAGCCAAATATATATGAACCGGCAACCAGAATATCAGCCCCAGCTTTCTTAATTTCTTTAGCATTTTCATGATTAATTCCACCATCTACTTCAATGAGCAGATCAGGATTTATTTGGGCTGCTTTATTTTTAAGATCAGAAATCTTTCTAAGAGCCAGAGGAAGAAATTTTTGTCCTCCAAAACCAGGATTAACGCTCATGATGAGAACAAAATCAAGGTACTCAATTATGGGGAAAACAGTTGATATTGGAGTGGCGGGATTAAGGGCGATCCCAGCTTTGATACCATAATCTTTGATCATCTGGATATAGCGATGCAAATGATAGACCGTTTCCTGATGGATAGAGATGTAATCTACCCCGATTTCAGCTAGAACAGGGATATAGCTTTCGGGATTTGTGATCATTAAATGAGCATCAAGTGGAATATCAAAATTTTGTTTAAGCTTTTTGATAATCGGGTATCCAAAGGTAAGATTGGGAACAAAATGCCCATCCATTACATCAAGATGTAAAATATCAGCTCCCGCATTGATCACTTTCTTAAGGTCATGCCCAAGATTCAAGAAATCAGCCGAGAGTATTGAAGGAGCTATTATCATAAAAATTTCCTAAGTTTTTACAAAAAAGATAATATCCTGAATATCTAAGCCATACTTTTTCCGATATTTAGCTCGGATTTTATGTTTATAAAGGATCATTTCCTGTAACCAGATGTTATTAGTTACAGCAACTTTCAGGACATCATTTTCAAATTTTACAGGTTTTGCTTTATCAGCAACAGATTTACCGACAATATTCTTCCATCCCATCAGAATAGTGGTATAATCTCTGTTGTCTTCTCCGGCAATTCTGATGATCAATTCATACAGGAAATCACCGGTAGCCCGAAAAGCCATAACTAAGATTTTTTTCCGACTAAAGAAAATCCCCACCAGGCAAATACCGCAATAGCAACAGTGCACCAGTAAGCTGTACCCAATGAATCATAAGGTCTGTTGAAATACGGCAGGAAGAAATAAATAGCTGCTATCGCAGGGATTGCAGATAAAGCGACGAGGATAAGATAGCCTGCCATACGTAGAATCAGGTTATCTCCTGCTCGATTGATTATTCTTATTGCCAGGAGTGCCAAAAAGATCATTACTGTAGTAAGAGCAATAATGACAATATAGGTTGATGTAGTAAGATTGATCTTGGAAAAAACAAACCAGGGCATTAATAATGATATAAGTAATATAACACCACCTATAATCCTGGGAAAAATTAATTTCTTTTCCGAAACCTTCTTTTGATCATGTTTCTGCTTGGATACCCAGTAATACACTCCTGCAAACACGAGCAGGAAGAAAAGCATATACAGGGGAACGCCCTGAGCAGGTTTACTGGTAGCAAAGCCTATTGATGAAAAGGCTAAAAGCAAAACAAGCCAACCGATTACACTCACTACCTTATTGAGGATATTCTTCACTTAAACCTCCAGTTATTGCTCTTTTTCTACTATAACTTTCAAGGAAGAATTAATATCTCCAGGGAAAGAAATTGCAACCTCGAATTCACCAATACTTTTCAGGTGATTTTCCATTTTGATATTTGACCTATGAACTTCAAGTTCTTTTTCTGCTAAAGCATCAGCAATGTCATTTTCAGATACTGAACCAAATAAATGCTCATGTTCATCCGCTTTTCTTTTAAAAGTAAGAGTGACACCTGCCACTTGAGCAGCTATAGCTTTGAATTTATTCTCAAGTTCCAGACGAGCTATTTCAGCATCTTTGCGGATAGCTTCCACTTTTGAGAGATTAAAGGCATTTGCCACGATAGCAAAACCTCTGGGAAGCAGATAGTTACGTGCATAGCCGTCAGCTACTTTGATCACGTCACCCGCCAGACCCTTTTTGTTTATATCTTGTTTTAATATAACTTTCATCTATACCTCCAGATATGAAAATATTTTTTTTTACATCGACTTCAATTTATTCTGATGCTTTTGCCTGAACTGCAACCAGAGATCAGCAATACCCAGAACAATCAGAAAGAGAATAAGAATATAATTCAGCAATATGCATGAAATGATAAAGAAAAGCACAAATCGATTGCTGGTAGTAGTAAATTTCCAAAAATAAAAGGAAACAGCAATTCCTTGAATCAAAAAACATGGTAGAATAATGAGTAATAGATTTGCACCCGTTGTTTTTGTTGCCGGCATTAAGAAAAAAACCATAGCTGTAATAAGCAAATAAGCAGACCAGTAAGGTAGAGCAAAGGCAGCATGATTCCAGTTGGTTTTTGTTCTGGCAGAAAGCCATAATGAGCCCAGATAAAGAGCAAAGAAAATCACTATAAACCAGATAGCTGCTCCATGATTCTGGAAAAAGGTAATACTGGTTTTGGTTGATTGCTCAGCCAGGGTCAAAAATTCTGGATTATCCTTAAACATCTCTTTCATCATTTCCAGGCTTTGAGTACTGCTTTCAGTGATCTGATCATTTATGAATTGACCATACAGTAATTGCCTGACAAATCCATATAAAATACCATTTCCTAAGCTATACATAAATGCTGTATGGTAATTTTGGGTACTTTTAAAATAATAAAAAAAGATCAGGGCAGTTAAACTGATTCCCCACAAAGTATCCATCAAAGCAAGTGATGTTTTGCCAGCAGAGATCAAAAATACCGAAAGCATTGCTGAAACTGCAAAGGTTGCAAAATAGGCAATATTCTGTTTCTGAAAATGCCTGAAGCCGTATGCGATTATAATGATCAAGCCCCAGAAGGGCGAAAAACCGGCAAAAAAACCGGCGATTAGGGCAGAGAAAAACACTTATTTATCTGTGTAAGGAATAAGTGCCATCTGCCGGGCTTTCTTGATTTCAGTAGAAAGTTTTCTTTGATGTTTTGCACAGGTTCCAGAAAACCTTCTGGGTGTGATCTTACCGCTTTCAGCAATAAATCGCCTCATCAAACTAACATCTTTGTAATCAATAACAACATCAGCATTTTTACAGAAGAAGCAGACTTTCTTTTTCATAAAGAATTTTCTTTTGTCTGATCTTCTGGAATTTGCCCTGAAAGGTTTACGGGGAGGACGACTGGAAGAGCTGTCTTCGGTTCTTCTTTTGCGTTCCGGATCCTGCTGTTCCGTATTAGGGGCAGGATTAACACTTTCTTTATTGGTTTCGTTTTCTATCATTTATTTCTCCTGATATTTAAAAGGGAACATCATCTTGAGTTGATGTTTCTGAATTATCAAATTTGGTATTACTATCGCTGGGTTGACTATTAACTGATTCAACATTTTCAAATTGACTGTCATCTTTATATTGACGATTATTATCAGACCATTCCAGAAAATGAACCTTATTTGCCACTATTTCAGCGATTTTTACATTTTTGCCTTCATTATTGGTATAAGTTCTTGTCTGTAAGCGTCCTTCCACAATGACAGCACTCCCCTTCATAAGATTTTCTGCACATTGCGTCGCCTTATTTTCCCAGGCTATAACGTCAATATAACTGGTTTCTTTTTCCCAGACCCCGTTCTTATGCACATTACGATCAAACGCAATCGAAAGCTTGGCAATGGGGGTTCCTGACGGGGTATACCGAAGATCGACTTCTCTTGTTAATCTTCCACTTATCGTTATGCTATTTACTCTCGGGAATCTTAGATCCTTAGCCATAATAACCTCCTGCTTATTTCTTGATAATATTATGTCGAATAATATTTTCGTTGAGGCGATACAGGCGATCAAGTTCTGAAATCTTTTCTGCAGCAAAATGAAAGTAATTAATAAAATAGTAACCTTCTTTCTGCTTCAAAATTTCATAAGCAAGGCTTCTTTTAGGCCACTTATCAGTCTCGATCATTTTACCGCCATTTTCATTTATAAAATTGATGACCTTCAGGTTTTCCTGATCAACATCAGTCTCTGAAATATTGGCAGAGATTACGATCATGCTCTCATACGAGTTCATTTATATTCCTCCTTTGGACTTATGATCCTGAAAAGCTTCCAGCTTTTCAGAATAGGTTTTCTTATTTTTACTGTGATAATCTAAAAGGTAATCAAAACCCTTTAGAAGATAAAGATCGAGCAATTTAGCGCTGTAAGAAATAATTTCTGGTAGAAATTCACTTTCCTCAGCATTGAATTTGCTCAATACATAATCTGACAGGTCAGTATCTATATCAGGTGCTCCGATACCAATTCTGAATCTTTTAAATTCAGTGGTACCCAGATCTGACAGGATAGATTTTAGACCATTGTGACCACCAGCACCTCCTTTATGGCGAAATCTGATTTCACCAAAAGGTAAACTGACATCATCATATACTACCAGTATTTCATCAATAAGATAACTGGTATTAACTGAAGTGAAAGCAAGCCCACTTCGATTCATGTATGTTTGGGGCTTTATCATGATAAAATCAGAATCAGCCACAAATTCATACAATTTCTTTTTTTTAAAGA
>JAVCCT010000134.1 GCA_030765325.1 Candidatus Stygibacter frigidus
AAAAAGGAAAGGAGCAGGATCATCTATATGCTTATATATCATTCAGTTATAGAACATTGGGAATTTCGCATTAAGTATATAAGCTATTGTATTTATTACATTTACGACAAGTCGGAAATATTAGTAAATAAATTTTCTATTATATCTGAAGGTATTATTGACCTTGTTTCCCGCTTGGCAGTCAGTTTTTCCGCAGTGTCACCCAGCACCCATGATGCTGAAGTTGCTGCTTTTGATATGCTCAGCCCTTGACCAATAAAACTGATAATTATTCCGCTAAGCACATCTCCACTACCTCCTGTTGCCAATCCATCATTTCCAGATGCACAAAACAGCAGCTCTTCTCCATCGCAGAATATACTTGTAGAGCTTTTCAAAAGTACCTTGAGTTTATTTTGCCGACAAAAAACCATTAGATTTTTAACAGGATCTTTTAAAATCTCATTAGCACTGATTCCAGTTAACCTGGAAAATTCTCCTATATGCGGAGTGAGCAGCACGTCTTTGTTTTTTAGCCCAGATAATAGGTCTTTTCGGTAGCTTAGCAGATTCAAGCCATCAGCATCTATTACCAACGGCTTTTCCCACTCCCTTATCAGCATCTCCAGTATGGCTTCTACCGCTTGACTTTTGCCAACTCCCGGTCCAAATAATATGGCGTCAAATTTATCTAACTGCTCGGTGAATTCCTCTGAATTTTCCGGTATTACTCTGGTCATTACTTCCAAGAGCTGGGTTTCAAAGATCAATTCCATGCCCTGGGGATGAAAAAGTGTGATCAATCCTGCTCCACTGCGCAAAGCAGCTCTGGATGAGAGCACAGCCGCTCCTGAATAGCCTGGTGAACCTGCAATTATTGCTATTCTGCCATAATTACCTTTATGATAATATCCTCTGCGCTCTGGTAATATCGCGGAACCAGCATCAATAAGCACACTTTGGGGCTTTTTACCGTTGATCATTTCCTGAGGAATACCAATATCGATTACTGTTATTTTACCTGAATGCCACTTTCCAGCTTCCATAATCGAACCATATTTTATTGCTGCCATCGTAAGAGTATGATCTGCCTGAATTGCTGTTTGAGCTGAACCATTATCAGCATCAATCCCACTGGCAATATCTATTGCTACTGTCAGTTTTGATCTATCATTGATCTCTCCTGCCAATTGCACTATCCAGCCTCGAAGGTTTCCCTTAAGACCAACTCCAAAGATAGCATCTATCACCAGTGAATAATCAGCAATATCTATTTTCAAAGCCTGCCATGTTTCAAAACTGCTGATTGCCCTCATAGTGATATTCAGATCAAGGCAACTTTGATAATTTTCCAGAGTCTCTGCTGTCATCTTCTCCGTTTTGCCAGTTAAAATAACAGTGACATTATAATCCCAGCTGCACAGATAACGGGCTATTACAAAGCCATCTCCCCCATTATTACCGCTTCCGCAGAAAATCAAAATCTTACCTGCATTCAGGATATTGTCTCTAATATATTCAGCGCTTCCTCTGCCGGCATTTTCCATTAATACTTTTCCAGGAATACCTATTTCATTGATTGTATCTCGATCACAATCATACATCTGCTGTCTGGATAATAAATTCATTATGCCTTCTGATCTTTTATTGGTAATAATATCTCAAAAGTGGTACCCTTTTTCAATTCGCTCTGCACAATTCTTATTTTACCCTGATGGTATTCTTCAATTATTCTTTTTGCCAGGCTTAATCCCAATCCCCAGCCACGCTCCTTTGTGGTCACTCCTGCCAGGAATACCCGTTGAAACATATTTCGTGCTATGCCCTTTCCTTCATCACTGATCCGTATCATCACGTTTTCTTCCTTAACCATGGAAGTTATTATTATCTTTCCACCTTTGCCCGTCATGGCATCTATAGCATTTTTTATCAGATTCTCCAGCGTCCACTTGATCAGGTCTTTATCAACCTTTAATACTACGCCATGTATCTCACTAAAATAATAAATATTAATTTTGTTATTACCCTGAGGAACTCTTGATTGAAAATAGGTTGCCGTTTCTTCTATGATCTCATCTAAAAATGTATTCTGTAATTTTATTGTGGAACCCACTTTGCCAAATCGGGATGCCACATTTTGAAGCCGGTTTACATCGGTCTCAATGTGATCTATATATTCCAGCAGCTCGCGTGATTCTTCGGGATCACTTCTGTTTTCCAGCCTGCTGCGCATAATGCTGAGCCAGCCTACAAGTGAAGATGTGGGTGTGCCAAATTGATGAGCGGTTTCCTTTGCCAGCCCGATCCAGAGCTGATTCTTCTCATTCCTGCGCATATAACCCAAAGCAAATGCCCCCACAGAAATAAATATCACCACAAATATACTTGCCACATAAGGCATATAGCGCAATTGCTTCATAGATCGCGTTTCCCCAAAATATACATAGCCGATCAGATTATCTTTCCTTCTATTTTGATATAATAACGTGTAACTGCCCCGATTTTTAAGCCGTTTTACCAGCTTATTGAGTTTATCTTTATCCGTCTGCTCAAGTGATTCAAAATTACGCATCTCCACATTGATATTTTCCCAGGAAAAAGGTACCTGTAAACTGTCACAGAAGATTATGGGATAATCTATGGAAGGGATGATCTCCGTCATGAAGTAATCTGTGAGAAAGTTCTCCAGATTTACGTTGTCTGGCAAACCGATGAATTGAGCATATAGATCCGGCACCACTGATACATCTCTTTGTATATCTTTGCTCAAAAGATTGGTAAATACCAGAAAACTGATCAATATCACCAAACTTCCAACAATAAAATAAATCTTTATTGTATTGGAAGTACTATTTTTCAGTATCTTTAACTGCTTCCCAAACTTCATCTAACTGCTCAAGATTGCTGTCATGCATCTTTGTTTTTTTATCTTTATATATTTCTTCAACCTGCATAAAGCGTCTTTCAAATTTACGGTTTGTGACTGATAACGCCATCTCAGCATCAATTCCCAGCTTACGGCTAAGATTCACTACGGTAAACAGTAAATCTCCCAGCTCTTCCTCAATATGAACCGGGTCTTCTTCTTCAATAGCTTCTTTTAGCTCTGCTATCTCCTCTGAGAGTTTATCAAATACCTGATGATGATTATCCCAGTCAAAACCTACAGCTGCTGCTTTTTCCTGCATCCGCTGGGCTACTATCAACTTAGGCATACCACGTGGAACTCCCTCCAGAGCTGATTTGCGATGTGTCTTTTCTTTCAGCTTGATCTGTTCCCAGTTCAATTTCACGCCTTTGGCATCTTCCACCTGTTCATCAGCATAAATATGCGGATGACGACGGATCAATTTCTCATTTATGCCCTGCAGAACTTCACTCATCTTAAAATCTCCAGTTTCTTCTGCTATCCTGCTTTGCATCACAATATGCAGCATCAGGTCACCCAGCTCTTCACTCAAATCTTTCATATCGCCTGATTCTATCGCTTCTATGCTCTCATAAAGCTCTTCTATAAAATTGGGTACAAGGCTTTTGTGCGTCTGGATTTTATCCCAGGGACATCCCGCCTCTGGATTTCGCAAATCTGCCACTATCTGCACCAGTCTATCAAATTCCTTCATTGCTGCTCCTGTAATATCTAATCCTATTTTAATCTTCTAATCTTCTACGTCAACTCCATTCTCAAAGACTTCTATCAATTCCATTTCATGGGCTTTTTCTTCGGCTTCCATAGCTGCAAGTTTTAAGCGTAATTTATGTCGACGTCTTAAATAGCCTATAACAAACAATAAAGGGAAGAACATCCAGATCATCCCACTGAGAGCAAGGATGATCTCAGATCGAAAATGGGTAGAACAATATTCCTCAAAGAATATCGAAAAATCAAGGGCTGTGTATTTTATACTTCTAATAAATACTGAATTAAAACTATGATTTTTTCCTGCCAGATCCCACATACGGTAAAACTGACTTTTTTTGTTATGATACAGATAACGTACTGCTAATGCTGACTTGGCATAAAACGCTTCCCACTCGATCCTGTTTTGCGGGTAACTCGTCCGCATCTGTGATAATGGTCTGGTATTGCCAAACATATAATCCCTCGCCAAACCAAGTTCCCGATTATTGCCAAAATCATTACTGAAAAATACTGCCATCCCTTCATGAAACCACAAGGGTGCATTTGTAAAATAGTGAAACACAAAGCTATGGATATATTCGTGTAAAAGTATTTTATTTAATTGATTATATCTTAGATTATCTCTGGGATTGCGAATATATATGGTATTTGTGCTTCTTCTGTAAATTGCCTGTGAAAATTCCTGAATTCCACCACTGCTTTCCACAAATCCCTGATATTCAGCATGGTCCTTGGCAATCACGATCTGGGTCTTAAGTTCTGGATAATGCCCGATCTGTTTCTGAAAATCACCAATATCTGCTGCTAATTGCCTGCCCAGCTCTGAGGCTATTTTGCCATCTGAATCATGATAGGTGACATAAATATTATCATAATTCAATACTTCTGAATATATTGGAAATATTAGCAGAATAAGTAGAACTATTATTATTGATTTCACCTCAGCAGCTATGCCTTTTTTTTATTTCAAAAAGTGTTCTTCTATCTTTTTAAATACCTGCTCCACCAGATCCTTCTTCTCGATCAGCTCCAGACTGGGCACCACATCTTTAAGCCCTTCCAGTTTTGCTTTCACCACTGAATGAGATGGATCATAATAGGCTGACATCATGATCACATGGATATCGTCATTGGTTTCCATGATCTTTCTATATAGATCACATCCGTTCATATCTGGCATAGCCACATCTGTGAGTACCGCATCTATATCGCCCTGGCGAATTCGGCGCATTGCTTCAAATCCTCCATTAGCTGTCTCAACATTGATATTTTCATATTTCTTGCTGATCATTAATTGCAGGCTGCGAGCCGTGATTACATCATCATCAACTATTAACAAATTTATTTTCTTATCATTCTCCATCTTTATTCCTTATTTAGCAAATATTCACTCAACTGCTGCCGCGTGGTTTCATAACACTCCAGCAATTGCTCCGGTATTTTACTGCTCACTTCATTATAGATCACCCATCTCTCATCCAGCTCTGATTTGTCTATTGCAAATATTTCATTTGGCTGATATTCCTGCTTAACGCGATCAAGTATCCTGCCGTCTATCCTCTTTAGTAAACCATTAGCTATCTCTATGATTTTACCTTCATATTCATATTTTACATTCAAATGCTTGGTAACTGTCAAAAACGCTACCCGATGATAAAACTTAGTTAATAATTTCTTCTGATGCTTCACTGCTTCTGCTTTTGTAAATAAAAATCCATCCAGAAATGTTTCTATTTCATTATTAACTGCTTCCAGATTATCCAGTCTGGGCAGTAGAAAGTATTGGATGATATCCTCGGATAGCTGCTCCTGATTTTGGATGCAATATCCAGCGCATTTACCAGCGTCCAGTAATTCGCAAGGGAATGATTCTCCTGGACATGCTGGTGTCTTAAAATAATCTGCTGAAGCATCTATCACATCATGTAAAAAATAGCGATTCCTGAAAGGTCCCAGATAAAAGTAATCATGGATTGTTGTGCTTTCCACCTTAATAAAAGGCACTTTCATGAAATTAAACCCTAAATATTGATAATCATCATAATATCTTATTATACGATTAAAAGGTGGATTATACTTCTGCTCAAGAGCTTTATATCCCAGTAATGCTGAAAATATCCTGTTTGTCTCCCAGTAGCCTATTTTATCGCACTGCTCTAATAATTCACCTATGTTCTTATCTTCGATATCATCACTAAAATATATTGACAGGTAGGCTGATATATCGCTCGTCATAGCACACATCAGCATCTTGCCATCACCAAAGAATGCCACTATCCCGGTACTCTCAGGCAGCTGGATAACCCCAGCCTCTAAATTCTCTTTTAATATCTCTTTCATAAATTACATCACTTTTTCCCCTAAAATAAATGTCAACCTTTATACCTCATCACGCATCCCCACGAAAATTGAATATTATCTGGTTAATAAAAAACCCTGAAAGGGTTGAACTCTAATAGCCATAGGTTTTAAATCATGGATTAATAAGATATCGCACCCACCCTATCCCGTTTTAGGCTTCGCCGAAATCGGGATGGGGTGGGGTCTTCATGTAATTTTGAATCCATTGGTTTCACCTGTGGCTATTATTGTCTGGAATTTGGACATTTACGGGTCCATCTCATTAACCACCAACTTCAGTTGGTGGTATTTATGTACATACGATAGTGTAGTCACTTTAGTGACTTCTTTATATAATTCATATCATTACGACAATATCCATC
>JAVCCT010000022.1 GCA_030765325.1 Candidatus Stygibacter frigidus
GCATATTTTGTATATCAATAGAAACAAAGTAGTTTCATTTATATTGATAGATTTTAGGTCAGTATCAGCTTGCAAAAGGTAAGAAAATATTTCCTTGATCTGACCGGTTGTATAATTATTAGCTGCTTTAAGATATTCATCTCTAAAACTGTGAAATACTTCCGAAAGATGATCTTTCATGATCTCCTGGTCAGAATAGCTGTTGTATCTATATATATGCACTTTCCAGAGAATCAGAAAATATCTGGTAAGCATTGCTGTGAGCATCACCCCGATGTTATTTGCCTCTTCGGAGGCGATCATATTTTGCAGTACCTTCTGACTCTGTTTGATATTCTTGTCTCCCAGCGCTCGCTGCAGGTCATAAATATTATTCTCCCTATAAGCACCGAGGGTGGTTTCCACATCTTCCAGGGTATACATCTTCTTCCCATGAGTATAAAGATGAAGTTTTTCCAGTTCCTGCTCTGCTGCCTGATAGCTAAGCTCTATATTATTGACCAGAAAATTCCGGGAATTTAAATCCATTCTGATCGTTCTGATCCTTAGCTCATTATCAAGCCAGCGCAGCAGGTTTGTGCTGTTATACGGCTTTTTACATTCCACCACAATACCCTGCGCATTGATTAGCTTCATAAGGGTTGTTCTATTATCAGCTTTTTCTGCTACTATCACCAGTACGGAAGAATTCAGAGGATTCTGGCAATATCTTTCCAAAAGATTCTTATCGCCCTTCTTTAGTGCGTCAAAATTCTTTATCAGCATAAATTTTAAAGCTGCCATGAAAGGGAGTGTTTCCAGATGCTCAATTATGTCATTTCCAGAGCAACTATCCCCATAAAGTGTGATCGCATCAAAATCACGTGTTTCAGCTTGGGTAAAATTCTTCTGCAATAAATTCACTACCTGGTCTTTCAGATAGTCATCATTGCCATAAACATAAAATATCCTGACTGCAGCATAGCTTTTGAAGCCATTTATGAACTGGTTATAATATACTTTCCCGGCTGGTTTTTGAATCATATCAAATCGTGATCGCTATTGCACTTACAATAGCGACAAACCAGCACCAGTATGCAAATATCTTCATATTTCTGCGTTTAAGCATTTTAATCAGAAAAGATATCACCAGGAAGCCAGAAAGAAAAGCAGAGAAACTTCCAGCGAGATAATAGATCATCTCTTCTTTTGGTAAACTCGCAAGACTGGGCAATTCTTTCACGACTGCACCCAATATTGCCGGGATTGAAAGCAGGAAAGAAAACTTTGCCACTTCTTCACGCTTGAGTCCAACCAGTAAGCCGAAGGTTATCGTAGCACCGCTGCGTGAAATACCAGGATTAAGAGCAAATGCCTGACCTAAACCTATTATCATGGATTTGAATATTCCCAGCTCGTGGGTAGAAGAACGGTTTATTTTTATCTTATCTGACATAATATTCATGAATCCGGTTACACCCAAAAATATGCAAACTACATAAACATTGGTTTTACTGGTGGAATCAAAAATCGCTTCCACGTGATCATTAAATGCAAAATAAAGCAGCCCGGTAACCACCGTCGCAACCAGTAATAAAAGACCTGTCTTTCGCCTTTGGGTATAGACCTCATCCTTGCTGATCACAAAAAAAGAGCTTGTGATATTGAATATATCCTTATGGAAATAGATTATTACTGCAAACAAAGAACCCAAATGAAGCATGACTTCAAAGCTGATACCAGGCATCTGGAAATTCAGGAAACGCTGAGCAAGCATTAAATGACCGGAACTGCTGATGGGCAGGAATTCTGTGATCCCTTGAATTATTCCTAAAATAATTGCTTTAATGATATCTACCATTTATACCTCTTTTATGTGTTTGTTAATGTAGAAATTGCCGAGAACCTAAATCCTGAGTCCTTTGCCCGGGCAATAAATTTTCGGATAAATTCCAGTTTGGATTTGAAATGGCAATGACCTATAACGAATATCTGATTTGATCTCGTTGAAATATCTATCAGTTTTGCGATCTTTTTATCCATTAGCTCATCAGAAAGCTTTTGATCATCCAGAAAAATATCCCGCTCCCAGATCTTCATCTTTTCTTTTTCTGCTACTTGTGCTACTACAGAATTTGCAGATGTATAACTATCAATGAATATTAAATTATTTTCTTTAAGCACTTGCAAAACAGGCTCCATAATATCTACTCTGGAAGTGGCTAAAGAACCCATGTGGTTATTAGCTCCCACAGCCAGAGGAAGCCGTTTTATATATTCTCTTACCAGTGATTTCACCTTTTTATCATTATACTCCACCAGTATGGCATCTCTTCCAGGATCATTATTCTTTATATCTATAGGCTCCATTGGCATGTGAATAAGGATATCATGACCACTTGCATTAGCTTTGTTCATCACTTCTTTATAATAAGGCTCATTAGGTAAAATGGCAAAAGTCACGTCTTTATCAAGTTCACAAAATTCATCTAATAAGGAGTTATCATAACTGCCAAAATCATCAATTATCAGAAAAACTTCCGGAAGGGAGGCAACATAATTTCCATAATAGATTTTGATCAGAAATGGCAATTTATTATCTGGATGACTAAATTGTAATAATTGATATCTACCATTATCTGCCTCTTTGGCATAAAGCTGTTTTCCACCGGCTTCTACTATTTTACCTGTGATAATACTATTTGCCAGAACTAAATCCAGATCAGAAGGATTGATCCCTATCTCAATATATATGTGATCCTGTTTATTGATCAATTTAAAATTCTTCTCATCTACTCCCAAATTCCCAGCAGCCTCTGCTATCACGTCATTAAGATCTGTTTTCTCACTGCCTGATACCGCAACTATCACCTTTTTTATCAATTTGGTAGAGCGAAAATGATATATGATCAATACCAGAAATAGGATCAGAAATATTATTGTGGCAATACGCAAAAAACCTACTAAGGGACTTTTCCTCTTGATCTTCTTACCAAGTTTATATTTCTTTATCTTTTCCTTATCATTTCTTCTTCTATTTTTTGCCATTGCACCCAATACCTTAATATTTTTGTGTATATTTATTATCCACTTACTCATGTCAATCTTTTTCCAGCCGATAGACAATAAAAAAAAGTGGCATGCTCTGCATGCCACTTGTAGCTGGTTAATACCATTTAATCCTTTAATGCGATGTTAACAAACCTTCTTGTCACAAACCGGGGTTTTCCCCGTCGCTATATTTCAGCTCCCTTGAGCTGCTCTATTTTATTATTTCCCTCTTTTATATTTATAGACTAATGAAAAAATCCCACCCGTCAACTAATTTTTGTTATTTTTTTTTAACAATCCCCCAATCAGTTATCGAGTCAACTATGTACTCTTTGGATTGACTTGAGCACGGATAGTTACACTCCCTGGTTAAGTCAATCTACTTCGTAGCTTAACTCAATACCCCTTCCAGTAAGCGGAGTTTTGAATGATACCCCTGACAAAACTTCTGGTAGCCGTTTTTATTTTTTAATCTTATTGATAGATTTTTTTTACCAGATTTGTTCTTGATCAAAAAATACTTATCTTATAAGTATAAGTAATTGGGAGTTATTATGAAATCTAAGATATTGAAGAAATGCTACAGAAGAATAGATTTGAAAGGTGAAGTATTTGTGGCAGTTTATCCACATCTAAAAGTAATACATATTGATGTGAAAAAAGATAAGAATACTGCTAAAAGTTTCTTCTGTGATTATTGTTGACACATCATTTGCCCTCACCAGATCAATTCAATATTGAAAAAGGGTAATTCAGATGATAAACGCTGCTATTTTTTGTCTGACAGGATTTCATTGATCTTTGTAAATACCCCTCTTGCTCAGATAAACGAAAATCCTAACGGCATTTATCTTAATCTTAGTGATAATAAACATAAATGTATTTTGAAGTTGCTTTTTTTCAGTGATAATTTCAGTCTTGGAGTAATAGAACATACGCCAGACCACAATATATCAGAATGTTTGAAATTAATACCTGAGGATATGCAGAACTGGAGTAAACTGATTATTGATGAAGATTCTTTTAGAATTATTTCGGAATAAAAAAAGGACCTGATAAGATCCTTTTTTGAAAATTCTATTGAACGATATTCTGCTTGATTATTTCGGGTCTCTCCACATAAAATAGAACTTCTTAAGCTCCTCTCTTTTAATTGGGTCAAGATCATGCCATCTTATCCCCTGGATTGCTCCCTCAAGTGAATATATCATACTTATACATGCTTCGCTATCTTTTGTCACCAGTTTCATAAAAGCCTTTTTACTTCCTAATGCAAACAATTCTTCTACGGTATCGATACCTACTTCAAATAATCTCCCTTCAAGTATCTTTCCTATATTTGGCAGATTTATAAGCTTCATTTAAGCCTCCTTATTAACTTCTTTGATTACAAGATAAATAGTTTTCCTTAAAATGCGAAATTATTTTTTTGATTTCAGATATTTTTTTTTCTATCTGCATGCAATTTCTCTGCCAGTTTCATAATTGCAGAAACTGTCTGATCGCTGATATAATGCTCAAAATTACAAGCATCCTTCTCGGCTATCTCTTCTGAAAGTCCTAAAATTTCAATAAAAAATGATTTTAATACAATATGCTTCTGATAAACTTCACTTCCCCGCAACGTGCCTTCATCTGTTAGTAAAATACTGCCATAGGGCTCATGCTGAACATAGCCTCGCTGTTCAAGCTTCTTAACGGCAGATACAATAGATGACTTGCGAACCTTCATCTTGGCTGCGATATCAGTAATTCGGATAGTAGTTCCTTCCATTGAAAGCAAATAAATTGCTTCAAGGTAATCCTCTATGCTGTGTGTAAGCTTTTTATCCATAAACCACCTTTCATTTTCTTATGTAACAAATATTTGCAATTTATATCTTTTGTCAAAGTTTTTCTGTTATGAGACAGTTTAAATAGCCCAACCCCAAGTAAGTGGGGCGAGAACACGGCAATTATAACAACCTAACTCCCTGCCGGATCCCGGAAGTCCTGTCCGAAATACTTTAGAATTCCTCATCCTTACTTTTACATTACATTATCCGAGTTTATTATTGTAATCCGCTTGTCGAAATGGAGAGACGTAGTTCGGTGCCGTAGCCTTGTGCATAGGATGATAGCTAAAAATCTTTACATTAAATTCCCGGAGCCCAAAAGTCTTGCCCGAAATACGTTTAAAACTCTTGTTCTCCTTACTCTTACATTACATTTTTTCGCGTCATATAGCAGCTTTCGTAGTAAAATATCTTCACATTAAATTTCACCTTTTTCGGCAATATACACTTGTTCTTATTCATTTTCATACCTGCATTTCGCCCATCATCCCTTTGACATTACTGTAGAACAACATAGCACATAGTGACATTTTTTTGTTAGATAGTGCTAAGTTGCTCTGGTTCAAAGCCGGTATCGGTGCATAAAAAAGGCTGAAGATTGTTTATCAGGGCATTATGAGCTATTTACAAGTCTTTTACAAATTGCAAATGATCAGAACCTTGGAAAACTGAGGGAATTCAGGTATTTTCCGTGAAATAATGATAAAGTAGCTCAGTTACATATCTCAAAATATCTTGGTTTCAAAATAACGTTATATATTTTCAATCTGAAATTGCTGAATATATGGAATGAATGATCTGAAGAAGATATTTTATTAATCTTTTTCATTGCTGGCTTGACAAAGAAAGGGGTGCTTAAGACTTTGCAACTGAGGTGCATAAATGAAGAAAAAGAATTTGCTTATCATCACGACTGGTGGCACAATAGCCATGAGATATGATGAAGAATTTGGTATTGTGCAAAATGATGAACTTGTGGAATACCTGCTGAATTTTCCACAGATAAGGAATGTTGCTGATATAGAAGTGCTGGAATATGCAAATGTTCCATCACCTTATATAGATCCGGAACTAATGTTTGGGCTGGCGAAGCTGGTAAATGAAAAGATCATTGAATATGACGGAGTAATAGTCACCCATGGAACCGATACCCTGGAAGAGACAGCATATATGCTTGATCTTGTGGTTACTACACGCAAGCCGGTAGTATTAACGGCAGCTATGCGTTCAGGGACAGATCTGGGGCTTGATGGACCTCGAAATATTGTGGGTGCAGTGCGAGTGGCAAGTGATGATGATGCAAGGAACAAAGGTGTGCTGGTGGTAATGAATGATGAGATAGACAGCGCCAGAGACGTTGTAAAGACTGATACTGGAAAAACAAACTCCTTTATAAGTCTTTCTTATGGACCCCTGGGTATCATAGACCCAGATAAAGTGATATTTTTCAGGGATTCAGTGATCAGGGAAAAGATACCCACAGATAAACTTGAGACGAATATAGATCTGATAAGATGCGTGAGTGGTATGGATAGCCGTTATATAGAGAGTTCAATATCCTGCGGCGCAAAAGCGATAGTACTGGAAGCTTTTGGAAGAGGGAACGTACCTCGAGGGATAATACCTGCTATCAAAAAAGCTCTCGACAAGGATCTGATAATTGTGGTAGTATCACGATCATATACTGGTCGCGTATTACCAGAATATGGCTATGAAGGAGGTGGAAAAAGCCTGCAGCAGATGGGAGTGATACTGGGTGGAGATCTGCGGGGACATAAAATGAGAATAAAGCTCATGGTCTTATTTGGCAGATATAATAATCCTGCTCTGGTAAAAAAGTATCTTTTACATGCCAATGATTAACAAATTGCAAAAATGGAAAAAGAAAAAAGAACCAAGAAAATAAGCAGCAGGAAACGCTGGAGAAATATAAATCATCTCATCGAGTATCGATTATTAAGGACAGCTATATTCATTGCCCGACTTATCCCGGATGTAATACTGAGAAAAATAGCTATGTGGCTTTTTTCCGTCATCCAATTCCGAAGCAATTTGGCAGATGAAAATCTTAAGAGGGTATTTCCTGATATGAGTCGGTCAAGACGCAGAGAAATAATGAAGGAAATGTATAAGAACCTTGGACTAACAGCGGTAGAATCCTTTTTAATGAAGCCTGGAAATGTATTTGCGCACTTGAAATTTTCGGGTTGGGAAGAAGTGGATAAATTGCGGGAAGCCGGTAAGGGTGTGATCGTGGTATCAGGTCATTTGGGGAATTTTGAGATGTCTGGGAGATTAATGGCTCATCAGGCACCGCTCA
>JAVCCT010000389.1 GCA_030765325.1 Candidatus Stygibacter frigidus
ACATTACATTGTCCGAATTGAGATGTAGATTAATCGTCCTTAATTAAATCTTAATCCAGACCAAGATGGTCTGTTTACGCATCGTGGTTCGAGTTACTAGTTCCCTGCCCAATTTTTATCTTTTGGCTTTGGTTACCATCATTTTGATGGCTGCAGCTATTCCTTCATTAAGCTGATCGGGAGTGTAACGCCAGCGCCAGTTATTTTCTATGGTGCCGGGAGTATTAAACCTGGCTCTATTATCAAGTCCCAGATAATCCTGCAGGGGTGCTATGGCTATGACGGCAACGGAATTGAGGGCAGCTTCTATGAGTTTCCAGCCTACTTCCCAATCAGTGAAATTGAGGTAAGCAAGATAGGTGCGGACATGAGCTTTCACATGCTCAGGCAGGTTTTGATACCAGCCTACTGTGGTTTCATTATCATGCGTGCCGGTATAGACGACGCAGTTTTTGGTAAAAGTATGCGGCAGGTAAGGATTATCTTCATCATTACCAAAGGCAAACTGCAAAATCTTCATGCCGGGGAACTTGAAATCATCTCTCAGCTTTTCTACAGCGGGAGATATTGCTCCCAGATCTTCTGCTATGATGGGTAATTCCCCCAGTTCTTTTTCTACGGCAGCAAATAACTTGTGGCTCGGTCCCGGCTGCCATTTTCCAGTAGCAGCAGTGGGATCACCATAAGAAACTGACCAGTAATGCTCGAAGCCGAGGAAGTGATCAATTCTGATAATATCCACAAAGCAGTATAGGGAACGGAATCTATTTACCCACCAGCTAAAATCCGTTTTCTGGTGTGCTTCCCAGTTATAAAGGGGATTACCCCATAATTGTCCTGTGAGAGTGAATTCATCCGGGGGGCATCCGGCTACAGCAATTGGCAGCATATTGTCATCAAGCTGGAAATACTCAGGATTTGCCCAGACGTCTGCAGAATCGAGGGAGGGGTAGATAGGAATATCACCAATGATCCTGATATTTTTAGCAGTAGCATATTTTTTGAGCTTTGCCCACTGCTGGTTGAATATATATTGCAGGAACTTATGATAAAGCACTTCATCAGCGAGCTCTGCCCTGATATCATTTATCGCCTGGGGATTTCTAAACTTTAAACCGTCATCCCACTCATACCATGGCAAACCAAAGTGTTTATTTTTGATAGCCATAAAGAGAGCATAATCATCCAACCAGAAAGCTTCGGTGGCAATGAACTGCTCAAACTTATGGGGGATTTTAGTTTTAAAATGGGTAAATGCTGCGCTGAAGATAGTATCCTTATAGGCATATACTGCCGGGAAATCCACGTAATTATCATCAAATACGGGAGCTTCTTTGAGAAGAGTACTCTTGATATAGCGGCTGGACGCCAGCAGGACCAGATCAATAAAATAGGGATTACCGGCAAAAGAAGAATACATGGCATAGGGCGAATCTCCATAACCTGTGGGTCCAATGGGACATATCTGCCAGATCTTTTGACCGGCTTTATGCAGAAAATCTATAAATTTATAAGCCTGATTACCTATACTGCCGATCCCATACGCACCTGGCAGGGAAGTGATGTGCAGTAAAATCCCGCTGCTGCGGGTAATATTATGTGACATAGTTCCTCCTGAAATCTAACTTCATATTTCTAAAGCCCTATATTCTGTAAATAAAAATATATCTTTTTTATTGACTATATTTAACTTTTTAAAGATAGATTCACTGAGGTGAAAATGAAGAATAAGCTTAGAATGATCAAAGAAACACTGACTAAAGCGTCAGAGCCACGTAATTTACTAATAGGATTTGATGGATTTATAGATGAAATCATCCATGTGGTAGCTACGCGCTACAGTGAATTTGAATATATGCGAATGGCAAAAATATCTGATTTTTCGGATAAGATAGCAGCTGCGGCAGGTTTGAGCACTAATATAGAGCTTGTGCCACAATTAATAAAGATAGGCGGAAATGGAGTGATCATGGCAAATGCGCTGGCAGTGAGCAATATGGACGTGCATTATATAGGCTCATTGGGAGCGCCGGAAGTGCATCCTGTGTTTGCTGACTTTGTGCGCAATTGCCAAAGCGTGACTTCGCTCTGCAATCCCGGTCACACTGACGCTCTGGAATTCACGGATGGCAAACTACTGCTGGGCAAGAGCACTACGCTCAAAGAAGTAAACTGGGAGAATCTGGTTAATACGCTGGGTATTGATCGAGTGGGTCAGCTTGTGAATGAAACAGAGCTAATCGGCATTACGAACTGGACAATGCTCTCTCATTTGAACAGCATAATCATCGGATTGATAGAATTGCTTACAGATAACGAGCATGATCCTCTGGTATTTATCGATCTGGCTGATCCGGCTAAAAGAGATGTGAAAGATATACTTGAGGTAATGCGATTGATCTCTGCACTGGCAGAGCATTCCAGGACGATATTGGGAATGAATGAGAAGGAATCTATCATGATAGCGCGCTGCCTGGGAATAGAAGAGCCTGATAACGTGGATCGAGCAATCACCTTGAGAAATGTGCTAAATCTATATTGCGTGGTGATCCATCCCGTGAAGGGCGCTTCGGCAGCGATGGCAAATGCTAATGGCTGGGTGGATGGGCCTTATACTCCTGACCCCAAACTGACAACCGGAGCGGGAGATAATTTCAATGCAGGTTTCTGCCTGGGATTGCTGCTGGATATGGATTTGATAGATGCGCTATTTACCGGAGTATATACCTCGGGTTATTATGTGCGCAATGCTCATTCCCCATCCAGAGAACAATTGATCGACTGGCTGGGAGAATTAACAGAATAAACTACGGTGTAATCGTAATTAATATATCTCCATATTCAATCACTTCATCCGCATTATTAAGGAGCTCAATTTCTATTTCTTCGTCACCAGTCCAATCTGAAGTAGCGGTAATATTGATCATTAGCCCATCAGGAACCACTTCCAGATTCTCAGCACCAAATACACGAATACTCTTGATGAACTTAGTAGTATTGCAATAATATCCAACGTCAAGCTGGCGTATTTCAAAGGGGTGCATCTCCAGGGTTTCCGGTGGGAAAAAGAAGGTGACTCCAGCTCTTACTCCATTGATGGGCAATACATCCGGTGGGTAGCCAATATCTGAATTGGGTTTGGTATAGGTGGTGAAATTTACATCATACACGGAATCAGCACTGGCATCCCAGATCTTGAAATATACCGGTTCATGATCGGTAAGTCCCTGGATGTTCATAGTCATATATGCTTTGTCATCACTGATCTTTACAGGTTGTTTCCCACGGCATTCCTGATTGACAAAAGCATAAACGATATCTTCCTGCTCAGCAGGTTCACCCTCCAGAGTAACATTTCCATAAGCTATTGTGCTGGTGGGATACACAGTCATCTCCCAAACGGGCATAGCAAAAAGACCTGCTACTGCAATAGCTATTAACAAAAGCAGTGTGAAGCGACTGATCATCATTCCTTAACATCCTCCTGCTTTTGCAGATGTTCTGCAAAAAATATCTGGAAATTATCATAATCAAGTGCGATAGCACGCATAAGGAATTCTTTATTCTTTGTATTCATAATCTCAACGTGAAGAATATCTCCAGCATCCCAGCTATCGAACCCGGCGCATTGAATTTGCAGGAATGCATCTTTAATGGGAAAAATTACATTGCAATTTTCCAAATCAAGTACCTGGTCAGGTTTGCCTTCCAGCCAGCATGTTATTTCCAGATGTTCAGCAGCAGGAATAGTGCCATCGATATTGCGTAATTCCAGATAAACCGGATGCGGGGTTGCTGATCTGCCAGCATACAAACTTAATCCTGCAATGATGATCACCATTATAAGCATAATTTTTTTCATTGTTCTCTCCCTTAATATTAAAATCGTATCCAGTCAGTTTCTCTGAGGCAATTTAAGTCAAGCAAAAAAAAGCTCGAGAGAATTGAGTTAACGGATAACTACTAACTTTTATTTATATTTAGAAAGCGTTTGACCCCCATCACAAAAATCAGGACAACCAGAATGATGATGATCAGGTTTATTATGGTGAGCAGCCAATTCTCTGAATTAATAAAATTAATTTCGTTTTCCACCGTAGCCCAGAAAGTAATCAGGCACATGAATAAGGCAGGAATAGCGGTGAGCAGCCACCATTTCTTATTTTGATTAACTTTGAGATAATTAGTGATCACGATCAAAGTAAGAGCAGCCAGGGTTTGATTTACAGCACCAAAAAGGGGCCAGAGAGTTAGCGCACCCTTGCCATCTGCTCCAGTGACAAAGGCGAGTATTCCTGCTGATATCACTGCCAGAGCAGTAGTGATATATCTATTTTGAAGAGCACGTGAATTTGATGATTTGAAGAATTCTGAGATCACATATCTTTGGATGCGGGTAGCGGAATCAAGTGAAGTTCCAGCAAATGAGGCTACAAATACGCCCATAATCGCCAGTGCCCAGCTACGGGGAATACCTATTCCACTGATCATGTTTGCTGAGCCCACCACAAAAGCGTTTAATTTTGAGGTTAATCCTGAAGCAGCACTCCAGGAGGCATAATGGTTTTGCCAGGCGGCTGCACCATGCAACATACCAGAATCAGCACTTTTGAAACCTAAGCCAATACCTGCACCAACTGCCACTATCACCAATATAGCCAGAAATCCTTCCATCAGCATTGAACCATATCCCACCCAGAGAGCATCCTTTTCTGAGCTGATCTGGCGGGAAGTGGTGCCACTGGAAACCAGGGAATGAAATCCGCTGATCGCTCCACAGGCTATAGTGATAAATAGAAACGGGATGAAGCTGGGAGTATCTGCCACATGAAGATTAAGGGCAGGAGCCACCATCTTAAAATCGGGATTAAAAGAGACAACAATTGCCCCCACTACAATCAGGAACATCACAATAAAGAGCTCATGCGAATTGATGTAATCACGGGGTTGCAGGAGCTTATTAACAGGCAAGATTGAGGCAATAAAGGCATAAATGAGCAGGATAATTGCCCAGATACCTGTGACAGGAATAGCCTTGCTGCCAACCAGGGAAATGGGATATTGCACCCCTAATATTATTGTAAAATACATAAGGATCACGACAAAAATCGACCAGAAGGTGAGATTTCCACCTTTTTTATATACAGCATAACCGAGCATTACTGCTAAGATAACCTCACTCCATACCGGTATCACACTGGCGGGAAAGAGCATAAATATGATAGCGATCACCAGCGCCAGGACTGCTATGAATATCCATAATTCAATAAATACTATGATAAAGAAGAGAATGCGCGCCGTGGA
>JAVCCT010000270.1 GCA_030765325.1 Candidatus Stygibacter frigidus
ATCGGCATCTGGTATAATAATTTCTGGAGCGCTGATACAATTGCCATCCTGCCTTATGAGCAATATCTGCATCGTTTTGCTGCCTATTTGCAGCAGGGTGATATGGAAAGCAACGGCAAGGATTGCGACCGCAACGGGCAAAAGATAAATTATAATACCGGTCCCATCATCTGGGGCGAACCCGGAACTAACGGTCAGCACGCATTTTATCAATTGATCCACCAGGGAACCAAACTCATCCCCTGTGACTTTCTAACTGGAGCACAAACCAATAACCCTCTGGGAGATCATCATCAAAAGCTGCTGGCAAATTTCTTTGCACAGACGGAAGCTTTGATGAAAGGTAAAACCGCCGAAGAAGTGCGGCAGGAAATGATGAAGCAGGGAAAAACTGATGCTGAAATTGAAGCCTTATTACCTTATAAAACCTTTGAAGGCAATAAACCTACAAATTCTATCCTCTATCAGAAACTCACCCCCAGAACTTTGGGTTCGCTGATTGCCATGTATGAGCATAAGATATTCGTTCAGGGCGTGATCTGGAATATCTACAGTTTTGATCAATGGGGTGTGGAACTGGGCAAACAGCTTGCCGGCAGGATATTGCCAGAATTATCCGGTAATGAAAAGATTAGTTCTCATGACGATTCCACCAATAACCTGATAAATGCCTATAAAACAATGAGAACCAAAGCTTGATCTGATAAAAGATGATTATACGCTCAGCTCCCTGCACTCTGATATTGCCGGTATTGGGTTGGATATGCGGGTTGGTTGCCGGGCAATTTCTTGAACTTTCAGCTACTTCGCTGATTGCCGTTATTTCTATAAATATTATAGCTCTTATCCTCTCAAAATATAATAATATCTTACTGCTGATATTAATTTTCTGGCTCGCTTTTTTTAGAATGGATCTGGCAGATATCCGACCTGCTGATCACCTTGACAATATTCTGAAACCAAGCCAGAAAGTGGAAACCATGTTAACAGGCATAATAGAAAGAGAAATCCGCAAAGATGAATTTTCTGGAAATTACCCGGTAAAAGTCCTCAACCTTGATGAACACACAGCCACAGGAAATATCTATCTGAAAGCAGATAATTCTTTTTACGCTGGAGATAAGATCCAGGGCAACGTGATCCTGGAAAAACCGGAAGGTGCTCGAAATCCGGGACAGCCAGATAAGAGATACTACTATCAATTAAAGGGTATCAGCGGGTTTGCTGAAGTTAAAACATTAATGACCCGCGATAGTGATCATCATCCAGACATATTTTATCGATTGGCACATGCTATCGAAAACAGGCTCAATAAACGACTGGGGAGTGCTGCTCCTTTTGCCCTGGCAATTACCCTGGGAAATACTTCAGCTACAAACTGGGATTTTCATAAAAATATCCGTAGAGTGGGGCTCAGTCACCTTTTTGCCGTGAGCGGACTGCATGTGGGCATCATCGCCCTGATCATTTACAGCATATTAATTTCCTTTTTCCCTTATAAAGCAGCTCGCATCTCTATGATTTTCATGCTACTGGTATACGGATTTTTGTGCCACTGGACACCTTCTGTATCCCGCGCAATTATTATGTTGGGCATTTATACCCTATGCCAGTTGCTGGAAAGACCCGTTAACCTCAATCAAATATTACTTCTGAGCCTTCTGCTGATCACGCTCATTGCTCCATATCACCTGTTCTCCCCCGGCTTACAACTTAGTTTTGCTGCCACACTGGTGATCATCAATCTTGCTCCACTTATAGAGCGGCAGCCATTTTACCGTCGACTGGCAATGAGGAATATAATGGCTGGGAGAATTTTTCAGACATTAATATTCACAACTGCCGTGATCCTGTTTATCTCACCCATCAGCCTGGCAAATTTTGGTTCATTCTCTGCGAATGGTATTATCTGTATAATCCCGGCTTCCATTCTTTTTAGCCTGCTTCTACCACTCGCTTTCACGCTTATTATCCTGCCCTGGGGCTGGCAACCATTTGCCTACAGTTTCAAATTCCTGCTTTACTTATTTTATAAATGGCTGGGGATTTCAGCAAACCTCTCCTTCTATGTTCAAAACTGCAAAATTGCGCTCTGGCAGGCTGGATTGATTTATCTCATGCTCTTGATAGCAGCAATCAGCTATAAAAATCGGGCTAAGATAAAAGCTCTTATCTTCCTCCTGTTCATCCCCTGTTTAATTTTAATTCCTCAACTCCATTTTGAGAACAAAGGCGAATTTATGATAACCTGTATTGATTGCGGACAGGGTGATCTCAGCTTTGTGGAACTGCCCTCCGGTGAAAAGCTGCTGATTGATACTGGACCGAATGATCATCAAAGGGGTACTGCCGACAGCAGTTTACTTCCCTGGCTCTCCCAAAGGGGCATTAGCAAGCTTGATTACGTGATAGTGACACATGCTCATGATGACCATTATGGTGGATTAATGGCGATATTTAAGGCTCTCAAGGTGAATTCTGTTATCACAAGTGTCCAGTTCTGGCAGGATATTAACGATATTGAGCTTAATACTGCTTTTGCCAGAGAAAAATCACAGCTTATCACGATTTCTGATACCACCAGTATCTGGCTGGGAAACACCAGATTACTGTTCCTGCTCCCTGACTCCTCCTTCATAGCCAATAATCAGAATAATAAATCTCTGGTGATAAAACTTATGCGCGGAGATTTCTCCGCTTTATTTACCGGTGATATTGAAGAAGAAGCGGAAAAATGGCTGTTGACAAATTATTATGACCTGCTGGATAGTGATTTTATGAAAGCTCCACATCATGGCAGCATTTCTTCTAATACAGTAGATTTCATCCAGGCAGTAAATCCCAAGGTCTGTTTTATCCCTGCCGGCAAAAATAACAGGTTCCGCTTTCCGCATCAAACAGTAGTACAACGCTATGATTTCCTGAATGACCATCTGGTGACAGCCGCCTATGATGGAGCCCTGGTTTTACATATTAATGCCACCAAAACCCTATGCGAGATCATGCTCAGAGACACCACCTTCACGATTAATAATTAACCCAAAATAACCCCTTCTCAAAACTAACGAAGAACAACAAAGCACATAGTAACATTTTATTTTTATAGGGCTTATATGACTTATATGACTTATAGGGAAATGTAATGGATATTTGGGGCTGGGATATTTGCAGTTGCTAAAATTATACCGGTTGCAAAAAGTGACAAAAAGAATAAGGGAAATTATGAGATCGATCAGGAATATTGGAATAATAGCACATGTGGATGCTGGCAAGACTACAATCACTGAGCAGATGCTTTTTTTGACGGGGGAGCTGCGTAAGCCGGGTAGCGTGGATAATGGTACGAGTGTGATGGATAATCTGAGTGTGGAGAAGGAACGCGGTATTTCCGTAAAGGCAGCAGCCATCCAATTTGAATATGAGAATACTATCATCAATCTGATAGATACTCCGGGGCATGGAGATTTTATCGGGGAGGTGGAAAGGTCATTATCCGGGCTGGATGGCGCAATTATAGTGCTTTCTGCTGCAGAGGGAATTGAAGCACAAACTCCCTTATTATGGCATTTTCTGCAATTACTCAATATTCCGGCAATTATCTTTATCAATAAAATTGACCGCATGAATTCTGATGTGGAGAAAGTGATAAAAAATATCAGTGAAGAGCTTACTAACCGCAATATTGTGATGCAGAAACCAGCGTTTGAAGCAAAACCGGAAGCAGACATAGAACCCAGCTATGAGGACTTTACAGAAATCATCTGTGAGCAGGATGACGAGCTGCTGCTGAAATATCTGGAAGGATTGGAAATCTCAGATGCGCAATTAACTAACAGTTTAAGAAAATCATGCCAGGCAGGTAAACTTTATCCAGTTCTGATGGGCTCTGCCAAAAATAGAGTGGGGATAAAAGAACTGCTTGAGGGGATAATCAACTATCTTCCTGAGCCAGTTATTTCTGATAAGAGTGCCGAATTTTCCGGAAGGATATTTAAGATAAGCTTCCATCCGACTCTGGGTAAACTGTGCTATTTGAGGATATTTAATGGCAGCATCAAGCCACGGGACATTTTATTCAATGCCACTCGTGAAATTGAGGAAAAGGTGAATGCCATCTTTGTGCCCAAAACCAGGTCTCCGCAGATGACAGATGAATTGCAGGCTGGTGAAGTAGGGATTGTCACCGGGTTAAAAACATCTCAGACCGGAGATTATCTGGGTGTTCTGCCAGCAGAAATTACTCCTGAGCTGACTGTTTCACCCTTTATGGTGCAGGTAAATGCAGAGAATCCTGGCGATTATTCTGCTTTAGCTGAAGCGCTGGCTATTCTGAACATCGAAGAGCCAAATCTTGATTTCGATTGGGATAAAGAAGAACGACATTTGAGCCTTAAGGTGATGGGCTATATCCATATTCAAATACTGGAGCAGACTATAAAGGACAGATTCAATATCACAGCTAAACTATCTGATCCGGAAATAATCTATAAAGAAACACCTTTACGCATTGCTGAAGGTTATGATGAATATACCATGCCCAAACCCTGCTGGGCAGTGGTGCGGTTCAAAATTGAGCCTGGGGCAAGGGATAGCGGAGTTGTTTATAATTCCCTTGTTTCTGTTGATAAAATCGCAGCAAAATACCAGAAAGAAGTCAATCGCGCCATTTATGGAGCACTCGATCAGGGAATATTGGGCTGGGAAGTCACTGATATTATCATCACCCTCATGGATGGCGAAGATCATGAAATCCACAGCCGTCCCGGGAATTTTACTATTGCCACTAATATTGCGCTTATGAAAGCACTTGAAAAAAGCAAAACTACACTTCTGGAACCAATCCTCTCTTTCAGCATTACAATAGCAGAAGAATTGAGCGGAAGGATCATGAGCGATATCCTGATGATGCGGGGCAGCTATGAACTACCAGAAAGCAGAAATGGCTATGCTGTGATCAAAGGCAAAGTCCCGGCTGCAACTTCCGCTGATTACCAGATAACATTAAGTTCGATCTCCGGTGGCAAATCGGCGTTTCAGACGAGTTTTTATAGCTATGAGGCATGTGATATAGATTTAGGGAGAACTCGTTCCTATACAGGTGTGAATCCGCTTGATCGGGCAAAGTATATCCTTAAGATGAGGGGAGCGGTAACTGAGGGGAAATTTTGAATTTTGAATTTTGAATGGGAATGTAATGTAATGTAATGTGGTGGAGCTGTTCGTCCAGAACTCCGGGCAGGACTTTGGGACGACAATTATGGACAACCGGCTTTTAAAATAAATGTAATCCAGAGCTGGAAGCTCTGGGTACGCAGAATTCAGACCAAGGATGGTCTGGGTACGCAAAAAAGAGAAGAGCCGGAACTTGGGTTCCGGCTCTTTGATCTCTCTCTCACTCAATTATTACTGCTGCAGGATCTTCACCTCAATCCTTCGATTCTTAGCTCTACCTTCAAAGGTGTCATTAGAAGCGATTGGGTTTGCAGTTCCATATCCTGTAGCTATCAGTCTATCTTCGGAAATACCAGCTGAGATGAGGTAAGAAACCACAGCTTCAGCGCGTCTTTGCGAAAGGTCAATGTTATCATTTTGATTTCCGGTATTATCGGTATAGC
>JAVCCT010000295.1 GCA_030765325.1 Candidatus Stygibacter frigidus
ACATTAAAATATTCCACTTCCCCAAATTTCCTGACGTTTATCTTTTCTCCGTCAATATCACCATCATATTCAATGATCACCGTTGCGCTTAAAATACCTGTAATTATCAGAAAGATACAAAGCAGAATCCTTTTCACATTTTCCTCCAGTATTATTAACTGATTCCTCTTCCCAGTTCTTCCACTTCATCAGTGGTTATATTTAATTCTTTGGCTATTTCTTCTATCTGCCAGCCATTCGAAAGCAGACGTCTTATTGTAACACGTTGAAATTCAAGAGTCCCAAAACTATCAGATGGCTTCTCTTGTTTCACTTTTGTTGTTTTATGCAATTTTCTTATTAATGACATGATCAGCATGATAAATATCACCCCAAACACAACTATAATGCTGAACATCAGCATCTTATCAAGATAAATATCCTCCAGCACTTCATAAACACTTAGGGGCAGATTAGCTTTTAAAAAGTTATCACTATCACTTATTCTTTCAGGAGCTGGCTGTGACACTACAGGCTGCTCTTCTATAGTTTCCGCAGGTTTTGATACCACAGGATAGCTGGGAATTTTTTCTGCTTCCTCTTTCAGTTTCTTTGCTTCTTCTTCAGCTTGCTTTGCAGCTTGTTTTGCAGTTTCCAGTTTCTTGATTTCTGCTCTTTGATTTTCGATTACCATGCTGTCAGCCACATTCTCAAAATAAAGTGCCTGCCCATACTTATTAACATTCCGATAAAATTCAGCATATTCTCTTGCTTCTTCCGGGGTCAATGGTTCCTTATGTTGAAAAATATCTAAAACCAGCTTATAATCATCCCCGCTTTTCAGCAAAAATGTGTCCAGACGGTATTCATTATGAGTATTTATAAGTACTCCCACAAACGCATCCGTAGGAACAAAGGTGAAATTAGTTATTACGGGATTATCCACAACTCGGATAGATCTGATTGCATCCACCTTACCACATACCAGACAGCTCAATATGTCAGATGATATATCCTCACGCAATCTATATCGTGGTTGTTCATCAAACACAAAAACCACTCGCTCTACTGGTCCATAATTTGAATGATAATAATCTTTGAGCGTGTTAGCTAATAGTATTGAATTCATTATACAAAAACCGACAATCAATAATAATCTGATCTTCCTCATTTTCACTCCGGTTATTTCCTCAGTTTATTCCGCACAAGTGCCATATTCTGCCGCAGTTTCCTGTTTTCTGGTTCCAGCAACAGAGCTTTTTCAAAATAACTATATGCCAGCATATAATTACGTTGTTTTAGATAAAGATATCCAATATTATTCAACAATTCCACATCATCAGGAAGAAATTTCAGTGCCTGTTCATACTGCTTCAATGCTTCAGTGTATTTCTGCTGTTTCATCAATTCAAATGCCTGATGACTAAGGATTTTCACATTTCTGTATTTCTCTCGCTGCACTACATCATCTGCTATTTGCAGAATTTGCAAATATCTCTTATTTTCCGGCTCATAACCAAGCATAACTGCAATCTGGTCAATTGCAGCCTGCCACTTTTCCTGTAATATCAATGCTTCAAAATATGCCAGTCCACTGATGGCATTTTCAGGAAATTCTCCTGCCACCTTGCTAAGGTATTCCTCAGCTTCTTTAAGCTGCATCTGGCTCAATAAGCCTAACCCCAGATTAAAAATATTCTCTGTGTTTTCTGATAATTGCAGTGCCTTCCTGAAGCATTTAACTGCTTTATCATTTATACCCTTCACCAGAAACTTCTGACCTCGTTTCCGGCATATCTCAGCTCTAATTCCATTTATCTGGAGAAACATAAACCAATAATGCTCTTTAAAATAAATTCGGCAAGATATTTCTGGATATTCATATCATTCTGCCTTGTTTTTTTATGCAAGAACCCCCTTTTTTATGAGGGGGTTCACATATCTATTTAATATACAACATCTGAAATTGGTTATTCACTTTTCTCAGCTGCTGCCTGCTTGGCTGCTTCAGCTTTCTTTTTGGCTTCGGCTCGTTTGAGTGCCCTCACTTCTTTTAATGGATCAAATATCGCTCCAGTGGGACAGGCATCGGCACATAATCCACACATTATGCATAGATCATAATTCAGCACTGCCAGATTGTTTTTCATTTCGATCGCATCTTTGGGGCATTTCTTCACGCACATTGTGCATCCGATGCAAGCGGTTTTATTACCGCATACCTTGCGAGATTCTGCTCCCTTATCATGTGAAGAACACAGAATATGAACCCGTTTCTTTTCTCCGGCAAGTTCAATCAAATTTCTCGGACAAGCTTTTACGCAAGCTCCACAGCCAGTACATTTATCTTTATCAACAATACGCATCCCGTTTTCATCAATAGAAATAGCATCAAACTGACAGGCTGCCATACAGTCATTTTGAAATACACAGCCCCAGGAACAAAGGTTGGGACCATTATTGATCATCACAGCTGCTTTGCAGGTGGTTACTCCCTGATATTCATAACGGAAAAATGTATTATTTGCTCCACCGCTCTGGCACTTGATCACAGCAATCTTGCGTTCCGCTGCTGAAGCTTCTTTTCCCATAATAGCTGCTATTTCACCAACCACTGCGGCTCCACCGGGAGCACATTTATTAAGCTCTTCATCATTCATCACTATTGCTTCGGCATAGCCAGCACAACCCGGATAACCACAAGCTCCACAATTTGCACTCGGCAGAGCTTCCACTATCGCTTCTATCTTGGGGTCAACATCCACATGAAATTTCTTGGAGGCAAATGCCAGTCCCAATCCATAGATCAATCCCAAAGCTCCCAAAATTATTATTGCATATATCATTATTTCCCCCGCTTAGAAATTAAGTCCTGAAAATCCCAGA
>JAVCCT010000028.1 GCA_030765325.1 Candidatus Stygibacter frigidus
ATAAATGTAATCAGACCAGGGATGGTCTGTGTACGCACTTTTTTTCGATCACTCATCACCATCTTACGACTTATCGAGTCTGATCTTTTTTAGAAGTTCTTCCTGGATACTCATAGGCACTTTTCTATAGGCATTGAATTGCATATTAAATTCCACCTTACCCTGCGTGAGAGAGCGCAAAAGAGTAACATAACCAAAAATCTCTGCTAATGGCACTTCGCCTACGATACGGGTAAATTGTTCATCAATTTCTGTTTCCTGGATCAATCCTCTACGCTGATTGATGCTGCCCATCACACTGCTGCGGAATTCATTAGGAGTTTCTATATCCACCTGCATAACCGGTTCCAGCAGATAAGGTTGAGCTTTTTTATAAGTTTCTCTGAAAGCAGCGATTGTTGCAATTTCAAAAGCCATTTGCGAGGAATCCACTTCATGATATGCACCATCATTAATGAGCATTTCCACCTGAACAATGGGGAATTCCGCCAGACCGCCCTTAGCAAGGGTTTTCATAAAGCCCTTTTCGCAGGCAGGAATATAATTAGATGGAATCGCACCACCAGTAATCTTATCAACAAAACGGCTATCTTCATCATCCAGAGGGCTGATAGTGCCAGCTACTCTGGCAAACTGCCCACGACCACCAGACTGTTTTTTGTGAATATAATTAAAAGAAACTTCTTTGGCAATAGATTCACGATATGCCACCTGAGGTGAACCAACTTCTATATTGCAGGCATATTCACGGCGCATCCGCTCCAGATAGACCTCCAGATGCAATTCACCCATTCCTGAGATAATGGTTTCTGCAGCTTCATCATCAAAATAAGATTTGAAAGTGGAATCCTCCTTGGAGAAGCGGTTAAGGGCTTTGGACATATTATCAGATGACTTTTTATCAAGGGGAGTGATAGATAAAGAGAGAATGGGATCAGGGATATAGGCATGCCGCATAGAGAAATGTGCTTCACCGGTGACAAAAGTGTCCCCCAGAGCACAATCTACCCCGAATATGGCAGCAATATCACCTGCTGCTGCTACTTCGATATCTTCCATATTGCTGGCATGCAGCTTGGCAAGCCTGCCCACTTTAACCTTTTTACGGGTAATTAAATTTACCAGATTAGTACCTTTTTTGATAGTGCCCTGATATACTCTAATATATGTTAGCTGACCGTATTGCTGGTTTTCAATTTTGAATACCATGGCAACCACATCTTTGTCACGATCACTCTCGATGACAATCTCACGGTCATGATGATCTATATCATAAGCAATATTGGTGACATCTACCGGGGAAGGCAGGTATTGAATAATGCCATCAAGCAGGGCTCGTGTGCCGATATTTTTATAGGCAGAGCCAGCATAAACCGGAACAATTTCCAGGGCAATAGTTGCTTTACGAATAGCCATGCGCAGCAGATCAAGATCAAGATGCCCTTCCAGATATGATTCCATAAGGTTATCACAGAACATGGATACGTTCTCGAAAAGCATATCCTGATATTTCTTTGCTTCTGCCAGCATCTCCTCAGGTATTTCTTCTATATGAATATTTTCGTTGTTAGGACCACTATAATAAAAAGCTTTCATGGTCACCAGATCAATAATTCCTTTAAAATCTTCACCATTACCAATAGGCAATTGCAGAAATACGGCATTCATTCCCATCTTTTCGTGCAGGGCTGCAATAACTTTATAGGCATCAGCACCGGTTCTATCCATTTTATTGATAAAGGCCATGATAGGGACATGATGCCGGCGCATTTGACGAACTACGGTAATAGTTTGAGATTGCACCCCACCCACAGCACAAAGCACCAGGATAGCACTATCCAGCACGCGCAAAGCGTTTTCCACTTCCATAGTGAAATCCACATGCCCGGGAGTATCAATGATATTTATCTCATGCTTTTTCCAGGAAACATTCGTGGTAGCAGACGAGATGGTGATCCCGCGCTCTTTTTCCAGTTCCATGGAGTCCATTGTGGCTCCCACTCCGTCCTTTCCTCGCACTTCATGTATCTTATGAATCCTTCCTGTATAAAACAATATTCTCTCGGTCAATGTAGTTTTCCCTGAATCAATATGGGCACTAATACCGATATTTCTCAATTTTGCCATTTCGCTCATGACATTCTCCTTTTTGAGCTCTTTCTTTATATTTCTTTAAATCCTGATATTATATACTAATTAAATAACAACGAATTGAAAGATAAATAATATAAAGGCAAAACTTTATCTATAGCATATCGTGTCAACTATAAGTTCTGAGATTATTTGCAGGGGAGGGCAGTCAGTGGATATTACAATCATAAGCATGCTGAGACTGTTCACCTAAGTAAGTGATATAATTGCAAGTTTCCAATTTTTGTTGTATAAAAGTGCACATATCCATCATATTTGTCAATTTTCGTGAAATTGACAGATTCCCTGCAGGGGAATAACTATAATAGCCCCAGGTTGTTGTATTTCAACTACCTGGGGTAAAATTTATCCATCACCACTTTCCCTCTCCCAAACACCGGCGCAGCCGGTGTTTGGGAGAGGGGTGTTTTATTATATCATAAACCCCAGGTAGTCACTTCGTGCCGACCTGGGGCTATTAGGCGCAGCCGTTGTGAATCCCTTTCAGGGGTAAATCAATCATAATAATTGAACAGTCCCAGCATGCGAGACTGTTCAATCTAAGTAATTGATTTCATTGCACATATTCATCATATATGTCTATTTCAGGTAATTGACATTTTTCCCGTAGGGAATATTTATTTGTAGCCCTGGGTTGAAACGCAGTTTCTACCCAGGGG
>JAVCCT010000126.1 GCA_030765325.1 Candidatus Stygibacter frigidus
ACAGCTTGGTTGCTTTGGGGCTTACATTCATCCCTTTGATAAATACTGGCGCACAGAACTGCAGATCGCCTTTTTGCACCAGCAGATATATCGTGATTTCTGGGATGATTACAACAATGAATGGCTGGAAGAATATCTCCCCGACAATATAGGACTGTCAACCAGTGAAAATGCCTGGCAGGTGGCACCTCAGATCAGCTTCATTCATGATAATTCGCTCTATGGCAGCGTTGGCCCCGTATCTGGCTGGAGAGGCTACCTTAATTTCAAGCATGCCTTCTCTACTGATGAATCATATTCCTTTGCCTATACTGATCTACGCAAATATTTCTTTTTTGCCAAACGCTATGCCTGGGCAAACCGCCTTCTTGCAGGTTGGATTAATGGTGACATATCCAGTGAATTTGACCTGATTGGTTTCTATGGAGTGCGTGGTTTTGATGATGAAGAACTCACCGGTAAGAATAAGATCATGCTCAGTACAGAATTTAGATTCCCGCTCATTGATAATCTCTCCCTCGCATTCCCCCTGCCGATAAGATTTTATGGTATTCGAGGTTCCGCCTTTGCTGATCTGGGGGCTGTCTGGAATAAGGGTGATGATTTTAATTTCTCTACAAAAGGTACTCTGGTAGATCCCAAAATGGGATTCGGTTTCGGTCCCCGCATGAATATGGGTTACTTCGTCCTAAAATTTGATATTGCCTGGGCAACAGATATAACGAATACATCCAAACCCAAATACTACATCTGGCTTATCGAAGATTTCTAAAATAATATCCTGTTTTTATAGTTTATACTCGTTTATTGCATTTATTTTGCATATTCTTGCATAAAAATACGTTGACAGCTATTTTTATAATTGATTCTTTTGTCTTAGTAAAAATAAGGATGTAATATGATATTAAATTTCAGCGTTACGAATTATCTGTCTTTCAAGGAAAAAGAAACAATATCATTTATTGCTAATGCAGATAGCAATCAAAGAGATTTCTATATTGAAACTAGAGGGAAATACGATATTCTTAAAATGGCTGGTATTTTCGGAGCTAATGCTTCCGGAAAAACAAATTTATTAGTAGCAATATCACGATTACAAGACATCGTTATAGAAGATGATCAAAAAATTGAAGACAAAATAAAGCGCCCTGCATTTGAATTTGATCAGACCTCAAAGAATAATGCTTCTACCTTTGAAATTTCATTTTATCTTGAGATGCGATTCGATTATAAAATAGTGTTTAATGATAATCAAATACTGATGGAAGAACTATTTCATTATAACCCTAATAAAGCAAAAGTTTTTCATAGAGAAGTAAATGACATTGGAATCTCTAAACTTAATTTTGGTAGTAAAATTAATATTAATAATGATACAGTATCTGCATTGAAAAGCTACCTGATAAAAAACCGAAGTCTTATTGCTGCTATTGGTAAAGTAGAATTAAATATAAAAGAACTTATTATTCCTCGAATGTGGTTTTATACTTATTTGAGACCAATATTTTCAAATAATAATAATTTTCGTAATCTTGCCCTATCTCTTCTACAAAAGGATCCAGAACTAAAACTAAATATCATAGAATATCTAAAAAGAGCTGATTATAATATTTCAGATTTCGTGGTTAAAAATTTGGAAATTCCTGAGGATATAATCAACCATATTAAACCTGATAATGAAGATTTAGTTAAAAAGATGCTAAAACAGAAGGAAATTACATTTAATCATTTAATTACTACCGTAAACGGGCAAGCTGAATATACTCTTAATGAAGGATTAGAATCTGCTGGAACTATCACTTATTTTAGCTATGCTGTTATTCTTAGCTATTTTCAAAAGTATAATGGTATTCTTGTTATTGATGAAATTGAATCTTCACTTCATCCGGAATTATTTCAGTTCTTTATAGATTCATTCATGCTAAATACAAAGAATTCCCAGCTTATTTTCACCTCCCACTACCTCCCATTTCTGGAAGATCAAGAAGATGTACGTAAAGACGTAATCTGGTTCACCAATAAACGTGATGACGGCTCTACTGAACTATATTCTCTTAAAGATTTCGCTCTCAGAAAAGAACTTAATTTCTATCGCGCCTATAAAGTAGGTAAATTCGATGCCAAACCAATTCTTGGTTCTGCCATTGTACCATTGAATGATTATGAAAAATAATTTGCGTTCACTTCCGCTCTCGATAGCAGTTATTTCAGAAGGAGATACCGAAGGCTGGTATTTGAGACAATTAAAATCCGCTGAAAGACTTAATTTCGATATTTTTCCCAAAGAAGGAAGAAACCTTGTTGGTATGAAAAACAAACTCCAAAATCTCCTCTCCCAAAATATATATGACTACATTTTCTGCCTGGTTGATATGGATACGAAATTAGATGGTGCAGAAAAGACAAAATACCAGAATTTTAAACAATATACTCAAACTCACGAAAATGTCCACATTATTGAATCTCAACCTTGTTTTGAATATTGGTTCTATCTACATAAAGCTGACTTCTCAGCTAAATTTTTCAGAACCTGGAAAAATGAACAGCCTTTGAAACCTGAGATATTAAAAATCATTCCTGCTTATGAAAAGTCCAAAAATTTCTATTATTCGAAATCTGGTCAGGGCTTATATAACTTATTGAAACCTTGTTTATTGTCTGCTACACTAAACAGCTTCAAACTCAAAAATAACAATAAATATCACTATTGCCAGTTTTTCACTTTGTTCGGTCTTATTTTATGCCTTAAAGTTAAACCGGATAATGAAAATAATTTCTTCATGTGCCTTAATGAAAATCAACTCTGTGACTTTATCAGCAACTTTTTACTTACATATACTAAATAACTATCTTTTATAATAATAACTTTTGCCCCTACTTTTCTATACTCCGTTCAAATATCTCAAATATATCGCGTGGAAGTCTGCGTGGTTTGCCATTATTAGCATACACACCCTCGATTGTGATGCGACTGCATAATTCATCGTCCACATACATCTCCTGCTGCCATAATCCACGTAACCTGCTGCCTGACACGACCCAGCTTTTTATCAGGACTACTGATTCCAATTGAATACCTTTAATAAAATCAATCTCGGCTTTTGTGATAAAAATAGCTATTCCGCGTCTCTGTAACTCACGGATCGGTAGATCAACATCTTCCAGAAATATTGACCTCGCCTCTTCATATAAATGAAGATAGTTTGCATTGTTCAAATGACCATAAATATCACATTCATAGCCAAATACTTTGCGCCTGTATTCATGCACCATCGCATTCTCCTTACGTTTACTTTCTTTCTGCTTCTATCTCACAATCCACTCACATATCTGTCAAGTTTTGTTAATTTCAGCGATTAATGCGACACCACGAGACTGTTCAATCTTTGTGGTTAATTTATCCCTGAAGGGGATTCACTATTTTAGCCCCAGATCGGCACGAAGTGACTACCTGGGGCTAATGTCAAAAGCCCACATCAGCCCCCAAACACCGCCGCAACCGGTGTTTGGAGGAGGTGAATGTGAGGTGGTAAATTTCACAAAAATTGAAACCCTTCGATGTTATCAATAACTGCCCGAACAGTTTCTGTTATTAACAATTTCATGCAAAATACGTCGCTTCCCTTCATATTAAAAATAATATTTAAAGTGAAAAAAACGGATAGTACAATTTTGCTATAGAAATAATTCCGGCGATGATAACACATTTTAGTTTCATTGTGACAATTTTGTTACATATAATTTATATCTATTATTAATAAGACTTTTGCGTATTATCATAAAATCTTTCTACTAATAGACACTTTATTGTGTTACATTATAGTAGCATTTATATTTATTGGATTGATGATTGATAAGTTACTTATTATAAAGAGCTTGACATAATTTTTGATGATTGGCACGCTTATTGCATTAGTATATATTAGAAAAAGTGTGAACAGGTGGTGATGTAATGAAAAAGGAAATGTTGGTCTTATTGTTATTTGTGATGCTGGGAATTATGCTGAATGCCGGGAGTATATCTGGTAATGTAGCTGTTACTGGAGAAGAACCGATATCTTGTGATATATTTCTGAGCCATCCCAATCCTAATATGGTAGTACAGATAATCCCAGTGAATTCTGGAGAAGAATACAGTTTTACAGATGTATATCCTGGAGTATATCTGGTTCAGATTATGCCTCAGTCGCCCCATTATCTGCCGGAATTTTATCCAGGTGTTCCAGATCCTGCCTCGGCAGAATTATTATACCTTAATAATGCAAGTGATGAACTAACTGATATAGATTCCTGTTAGAATATCAGGAAACACAAATTGGTGGCGAGATCAGTGGAACAGTTCTTACAGAGACAAGCACACCAGTTGCAGGGCTGGAAGTATATTTTTATGGAATATATGGCTCTTACTGGAACACTTACATGACGGTAACGAATGAGTCAGGTGAGTTCAGTTTTTCAGAAGTAATTCCTGGTACTTATATAATGTTCCTGGAGCAGTATCCTGGTTATCAACATTATTTCTGGGAAGATTGTCATAGTATGCAACAGGCAGATATTATTGATATTCAACCTGGAATGGTACTTGAAGATCTTGTTTTACAACTTGTACCAGCACCCAATTTTACAGTGAGTGGAACAGTTCGCGAAAGTTCAGGTGGGAATACCTTCCCCGTGGAAAGTGCTTTAGTATCAGGATATGCCATGAATTGCTGGGGAGATGGTGAATTTTTCCAGGTTATCACTGATGAATATGGTCATTACAATGCCGTTACCAGTAGTGGAAGATATTGGCTTTACAGCACAAAAAATGGCTACTTTGATCAATACTGGGAAGGAGTGGGCAGCTTTGATGATGCCACTCCGCTGCATATTAATCAGGATCTGGAAAATATTGATTTTCTGCTGACTTCTACACAAGATCCTCAAGATAATAGTATATCAGGTAATATCAGTGCTGATGGTGAAGAGCCTGGAATTCCATGTCTGGTGATCGTGATCGCCAGTGATGAAGATGATGACTGGAGCGAAACCACTCTTTCAGAATCCAGTGGATATTATTATATCGATGAAATCCCGGCAGGTGAATATTATGTGGTAATGATGACAACAACTACGCCCCCTGTATATTATCCGGAGGGATATGATTGGGAAAATGCTGAAATAGTTAATATTGAAGGTAATGTTACCGGAATAGATTTTCAGTTGGATAATATGTCCCAGAATGGAGTATTCACGATAGATGGTGTAATTACCGATTCCGATCGTGATCCAATTGCTGGAGCCTCAGTAATATTTTTTAATGAGCAGGGTTTCCCAGTCAGCTATGGTATCAGTAATGCTGAAGGGGATTATAGTGCTGTATCAATCGAGACGGGCAATTATTCCATACTCGCAAGTAAGATTTTTTATGAAAGCGAAAATGTAGAGTTATCAATTACTGAAGACGATTCGCTTGATTTTGTTATCACTCAAATAATAACAGCAGAAGAAGAAGAAGACACACTGCCAGAAGTGAATAGTAATATTCACTGCTATCCCAATCCATTTATGCTCTCAAACAGCCGCTCAAATTTGAGCATTCAATTGTATCCGCAAACAGCAGGAGCTACCAGAATATCATTATATAACCTGCGTGGACAATTGATAGAGAATATCTACACGGGCTGGATGGAAGCAGAACCTCAGACTATTAGCTGGTCAGCAGGAACTGGAGCACGGGATATTCCCAGTGGAATATATCTGATCAGTATGGAGCAATCCGGGTCAGTGCAGTCAGCTCAGAAGCTATTACTTATAAAATAAAAAATGACCGGTTGGGGAAACCGGTCACATGAAAGGAGGCC
>JAVCCT010000042.1 GCA_030765325.1 Candidatus Stygibacter frigidus
ATGATCAGTGGAAATCAGCAGGATATAGTTTTTCTTATGCAATTTTGTATGGAGATATTCTATAGCCTGGCAAATTTCTGCAAAATGAGCAGCAGTTTTTGCTCCATTAGGTCCATCTCGATGCTCAATGTGATCAAGTTTACTCCAGTAGCCATAGATATATTTCGGTTGTTTGGTTTTCTTTTTTGCTGCTTTGATAATGTTGCGGGTGAAACCTTTGAGATCTTTATAGGGTAGGGAGTTTGCGCTACCTGTAAGGTATTTGGTCACGGGGGTATTTACTAGAGATTTACTGGTAATACTATAAACTTCGCGATGGAAAGAATCATAAATACTACCGCAATCGAGAACTTTGGCAATATCTATCCCGCTTTTATCATATCCTTCCCAGGAATATCGAGAGCAAAAAGGTAAAATAGTGGAAGATGCTCCCAGTTCTTTAAGATGCACAAACCAGCCGGTAAGCCCGTGATTCCAGGCAGCCATACCCGTTTGATAGGCAACCGTGGCACAGGCAGTAGTAGTGGGAAATATGGAAGTCATTTCGAATTTCACATTATCACCCAGAATAGTATTTTTCCCTAATTGTTCTACTAACTGATAACCCATGGCATCAATATTAAGCATGATAATAATTTCTTTCTCTGCCAGATAATCAGAGTCAAGTCCCGCTAAAGGCTCATAGATCGGCTTTGCTTTCATTGCCTTTGAAAGACTACCCATCAGGTTTACTATACTGTTACTATAATCTGGAAACATAATTTCTCCTTAATACTTAAGATATTTTAAACGCTTTTCGCGTAATTGCTCAGGCGTCAGGTCATATTCAAAATCTTCTATAACTTTCTGCCAGAAACCGTGCATCGTATTTGGCAGAATGATGTATCGGCGACCAAACTCTGCTTTCCAGGTATTTACTGCATCTGCTCTTTCTTCCACAGACCTGCCGGCGAAGCAATCCGCAAAATCTATCAGGTTATCCCCGATCAGCAATAGAACCTCATAATCAGCCATAACCTGCTGACGTCTTTTTTCTTTGGAAGATTCCTTTACTTTGCATAATACCTGCTCTGGCACAGCTTGCGGAAAACCATATTTTTGAAGATTGCCTATAGTCGGTGCCTGTTTATGGTCTCTGCGATTTGTGATATAAAATATTTTGATGCCAAGGCTATCTGCCAATAAGGTAAATTCCAGTGCCCCTGCGATCGGTTCGCTGTTCATTTCATCTATCCACTGATAAAATTCTTTGGGGTATTCTCGTTTTCGGATGACTTCCAGAGCATTATATTTGCTATTGCTCAAAACCGTCTCATCCACATCAAGGATCACCGCCAACGGTTTTTGATGTTCCTTTTTTGAAAGCCTTATTAATTGATCTGATGCCAGATTATAGGCTTGATAGCATATCGCCTGATACTCTGCCGATGCTTGATGATAAAGTACTGCTACAAGTGAGCCTTCATCATTTAATTCTTCTGCCCAAATACCAATAAATGTCAGTAAAATGATTAATAAAATTATTGCTTTTCTCATATATTACCCCTGAAAAATAAATATTATTCCCACGATCAATAAAAATATCCCATATAGTCTTTTCACTATAACCGGATTCAACCCTATTGCCAGCCGAGCTCCACCCAACGCACCCAACAGCAAACCAATTGCCACTGGAGCAGCAGAGATAAAGGATAATTCACCTGCCTGATTATATAATAATACGCCAGGCAAGCCAACTGGTAATAAAAGTGCAGCCAGAGAAGTTCCTGCTGCCTTGCGCTGCTCGAAATGAAATAATGTACACAGCAGCGGCACTATCACTACTCCACCACCAATGCCAAATAATCCGCTCATAACACCGGCAGCCAGACCCAGCAACAGAAATTGCCAGAACTTGCCAGATATTTCTTCTCCAGTTATCAATTCTGTCATACTGCGTTTTTTGCGGAGATATGGCAGCACCAGGAATCTATAGCTAACAAAAATGAGAAATGCGCCATATAGTCTTTTGAGGATCCCCACCGGCAGATCAAGAGCCAGAAGTGAACCTAATGCTACACCACTTGCTAAACCTACTGCGATCAGCAATCCGGCCTTAATATCTATCAGATTTTCTTTCTTATAAGTGATCACAGCCAGCAATCCCACTGGCAATAATAAAGCTGCCAGGGAGGTTCCATTTGCTGCTTTTATACCCAACCCGGCAAAGGTAACCAGAAATGGTACGATCACCACTCCCCCACCTATGCCAAATATCCCGCTCATCACTCCGGCAATTAAGCCGATAATTCCTAATATTATATATATCATATTTCCATTTCTATATTAGCCACTGGATTGTCAATATTTCAAGTTATATCCACCTCCTGACCGAATGGTAGGGGCAGATCCATGTGTCTGCCCTCTTTAGATTATATCAAAACAGTAAGTTCTGGGCAGACACACGGGTCTGCCCCTACCAGAGCTTGTCCCTAAGATTTTTCTTCCCTCTTTTTTATGTTCTGCATTTCCTGTCCCTGAGGTAAATATGATATCATTGGTTCTATCAATAATATGTTCGGTGGCAATAGCAAACCTGCTCACCTGGTTCAATCGCAGCAGCAGAAATGATATCTATTACATTTTTGCCGGTAACTATCTGATTGCCTCATTATTCAGCTGGAGCACAAATCATATTCCGGTGCAGCAGGCTGGAATCCAGGAATATGGTTTAGGAATAGTAGCTGGACTATTTTTCCTGATCAATTTCCTGATCTATCAAAAGAATATCATCCGCAATGGGCAATCAATTTCCGTAGGCATGATGCGGGTTTCACTTATTATCCCCACTTTACTATCCATATTGATTTTCAATGAAACTCTTTTTTTTATCAAATATCTGGCGATAGCACTGATCATCGTGGCATTTCTGCGACTAAGCTTCACGGGACATATCAGCAAACCCGCTCTGGCACTCATCCTTTTAATGGTAACAGGATTTACTGATTCATTTATGAAAGTCTATGATGAAATAGGGCTCCCTGAACCAACTTTATACCTTGCCATCTTATTTACTGCTGCATTCTGCTTTACGATATTTTTGATCATTTACAAAAAAAGAAGCTTTAATTTCCATTCCATTACCCTGGGTTTCATACTCGGAATCCCTAATCAGTTGACAACAAAACTCTTCATGGACAGCTTGACATCGATTCCTGCATCGATTGCTTATCCGCTTCTGGCATCGGGAGTAGTGCTACTTGCGGTAGTGACAGATGCTTTTATTTGGAAACGTCGATTCAGTGCAAAAGCGCTTGCTGCTTATGCTGTATTATTGATCGGAATTGTTTTATTAAACGTGCAAATGGTGAGGGTTTGATGGAAACAGGTATTACTTATATGGACATCGTGTTAGCTGCTATCCTGGTTACTTTTATAGTGATCGCAATCGTTATTGACAGCCGGAATGCAAAACGAAATCGAAAGTCAAAGAACGAAATCAGAGAAGAAATCCAGAATCGGGTAGAAAACTCTAATCCCAAAAACAAGAAGTAAGAAACCAGATAAGTTATTGAGTTAAGACACTGTACCCAGTGGATTGACTTAAGGACGAGCCCTGCTGCCACCCGCCAAAATCTTAAGTCCCCGAAGAATCGGGGCAGGCATTTCTGATGAGTACATCATCTTAACTCAATATTTTTTTATTTGATCAGCAACATCTTTCGCTGCTGGATATTTCCTGCGCTTTTCACTCTTGCCAGATACACTCCAGTTGCCACTGGTTTTCCAGACTGATCTTCCCCACTCCAGCACCACAAAAAAATGCCATCACTATTGCGGTTCATATCCGCTCTTTTCACCAGTTCGCCTTTGATGTTATAAATAGAGACTTCTGCTTTCCTGCTCTGGGCATTATTATATCTGATATATGTTTCCGGATTAAAAGGATTAGGATAATTAACCAGATTAGAGTTAACAGAGATCAAATCATTAGTTTCATCAGTGATCATTTCCCCATAAAATTCCAGGCTGATATCCCAATTACCATCCACTCCCAGCATATCTTCTGCTTCCATCCATTGATCAGATACTTTGATCATATTACCTTTTCCAGATACTGCTGGTCCTTCATCCATCCAGCCAATATCGCCCGAATCAGTTGCTATCTGATATGCCAGAGTAAGTCCCTGCTCCCAGGTTTCTTCTGTAATCAGGCTCTCATCTTCCAGCCAGTAAGTAATATGATCTCCGGCAATGAACCCCTCAATATCTTGTTCAAAAAGAACTTCCAATGGCTCTTCACCTTCCGGGGTTCCTTGATATAAAATTAATTGCATATTGGCATCTGTGCTATCCACTCCGCAGGTAAAGCTGAGTTCTCTCAAATGACAATTCATATAAGGTGCCAGGTCTTCGGATGAATATACTCCTGCTATCATAATATTCATATTAGGAGCAGAACTTACAAGCTGCAATGGCTCTGCACACCAGCTTAAGGGATCATTTGACTGATATTCTTCCAAAACTATATCCAGCAGATTATTTTCTGAATCAATATTTGCCTCACCCTCATAATAATAATACCTGTCCAAATACGCCGTTACATTATATATCCCCGATGGGAATAAAGGGATCTCA
>JAVCCT010000388.1 GCA_030765325.1 Candidatus Stygibacter frigidus
CCAGATAATTTGCGGGATTCATGTTATTGAAACAGGTAGTTTCCAGTAGCAATCCATATATTACATCTCAGCAATTTTATTTTCATGAATTGTTTGATAGCAGTCGTTATCTGCGCCCCACCTGGAAATACCTGGCGGTGCACATATAACTGAGCAGCAGAAATAGGTTGACATAAAAATTTAAAAATTAAATATTATATTAAGAAAAATATTGGGGGAAGTTATGAGAAAGTTATTATTTATATTATTACTTATCACAGTAACACATTTAATTGCGGTTCCTGTTTCAGAGAGCGCAGCAATGGAATGTGCACAGAACTGGTATCTGGAAAGAACCGGTAATAATGAAGGGATTTCGGAAATCATAGAGATCAGAGAGCAAGGCGTAATCGTGCTTTATGCCATTAATCTGGAAAGCGGATTTATTCTGCTGGCAGCAGATGATCTGGCAATACCAGTATTTGGTTACAGCGATGAAGGCACTTATGATCCTAATAATTTACCTCCACAGATGGGAGACATGCTTTCTTGGCAGAAGCTGGAGATATATGATGGTATCACCAGTAATGCAACGCCATCACATGAGATAGTATCTGCCTGGGAACATTTGAGAGCGGAAGAATTCATGCCAATGCGAGATTTCCGTGACGTGAGTCCGCTTTTGAGTACCACCTGGGATCAGGGGCAGTATTATAATCAACTATGTCCAGCAGATAACGGAGGACCTGGTGGTCATGTTTGGGCTGGTTGTGTGGCAACTGCTATGGCTCAGGTGATGAAATACTGGAGCTTTCCTGAGACTGGAGTAGGATCACATAGTTATTACGATAGCAATTATGGAACTCAATCAGCAAATTTTGGAGCAACAACATATAACTGGTCTAGTATGCCGAATGCTGTGAATTACTCAAATACTTCTGTTGCCACTCTTTTTTATCATCTGGGAGTATCCGTGGATATGCAATATAGTATTGATGGTTCAGGAGCTTATAGTGGAGATGCGCGGGATGCTTTAGTAAATTATTTTCAATATGATGATGCAGCTCAATTACTCTGGAAAAGTGATTATCCAGTTACTACCTGGAATACTATGCTGCGAACTGAGCTTGATAATGACAGACCACTTTACTATCGGGGAGAAAATCCCAGTAGTGGGCATGCTTTTAATATTGATGGATATCAGGGAACTGACTATTTTCATTTGAACTGGGGCTGGAGCGGAAGTTATAATGGCTATTTTTATCTGGATGACATGACTCCTGGCAGTTCGAATTTTAATAGTGATCAGGCAGCAATCTTATATCTTGAACCTAGCTTACAGCCTGAGATCACTGTTACTGATCCCAATGGTGGGGAGAGCTATGCCCAGGATGAATCAATAAATATCACCTGGACATCGCAGGATATTGGCAATAATGTGAGAATTATGCTGTATGATGGTAATACTCTTGACGAATTGATCAGCGATATGACTTCTAATGATGGCAGTTTCAACTGGGCTGTTCCTGCAGATTTCAGTGTCGGAGATAATTATCGCATCAAAATTGCTGATTATGATAATAGCTCTACGAATGATTACAGTGATGGATATTTCAGTATTTATAATCCTACACTTCAAGAGCTTGAGAATGTGGTTATCACAGTAGGTGGGGCAGATGTAAATGTGGGAGATGATTTCAATATTGAAATATCCACTTCAGAGCTTGATCAGACCTGGAACTTGATCTCTTATCAATTTACGTTTTATTATGATGCTGCTCTGATGACTTATGAAGGTTATACAGCAGGATATTTCATGGGAAATATTTTAGCTTATGAAAGTACTCCGGGAGAAATTACAGTTGCTTATGCCAATGCCATGCCCATCAGTGGAGCGGGAGATCTGGTAATACTCAATTTTAATGCAGTATCAGAAGGTACATCCAGCCTGGACATAGGTAATTTCAGATATAATACTTATGATATAACGAATATTATCTCTGGAGAAGTGAATATTATCGCTTATAGTCCTTTCCAGGATGTGACAATTACAGCAGGATCGGGTAATGTCACTGTGGATAATGAATTAGTAATCCCTATTAGCACAACTATGATGACAAGTGATATGGGTGCTATTTCATTCCAGTTTGATCTTGATTTTAATCCTGAATTATTGTCATTTACTTCATTTTCTTTAGGTGATGTACCAGGTCCAGGAAACTTCATTGCTAATGAAGCGTCTCCTGGTGTGGTATCAGTTGCCTATGCAAATGTAATGCCAATTACAGGTGAAGGAGTTCTCTGCAATCTTGTATTTACAGGTGAAGCAGAAGGAACTTCTGCTCTTGATCTTAATGAATTCAAGTATAATTCCACTTATCTAACTAATTTAGTAGATGGTAGTGTGAACATTGTGGAATATAGCCCTTATGAAGACGTAGTGATCACTGCTGGATCAGCTAATGCAGCAATCGGCAATACTGTTGAGATACCTGTGAGCACAACAGAATTAATAAGTGATATGGGAGCGATCTCATTCCAGTTTGATCTGGCTTTTGATATTAGTTTACTTACTTTTGACAGTTTTTCATTAGGTGAAGTTCCTGGTCCAGGTAACCTTATTGCTAATGAATCTTCACCAGGTGTGATTTCAGTTGCCTATGCAAATGTGATGCCTATCACAGGTGAAGGAAATCTCTGTTACCTTACATTTACTGCTGATGCAGCAGGTACAAGTGATTTAGTGCTTGACGAGTTCAAATATAATTCTACTTACCTGAGCAATCTGGTTGATGGGAGTATTATGATCTCAGCAGTTCAATATCCTGACTGGTCGATCAATCCTCCAGATTATCAATATAATGCTTCCATCTGGGGTATAGTGCTTCTTGATGATGTGGAAGTAGATATCACCAGTGGCATGCTGGGCTGCTTTGTGGGTGATGAATGCCGCGGAATAGCCAGTTTGGAAGAGGGTTCTTTGATAGATTACACAGTGCCATTTGGACATATTATATTCCTGCCTATGGTATATAGTAATGTAACTTCAGGTGAAACTCTGGATTTCCTATATTTTGATGCTATCACAGAAGAAGTATATACTGTAGCAGAATCAATACCATTTGTTGCTGACACGGTGGTAGGCGATGGCATGAATCCATTTGAATTCCATGCTTCCACAGTTACTACTGTTGACGTGAGTAAAGAAATCGTTTCTGGCTGGAACTGGTTCTCAGTAAATGTTGTTGGCGAAGATATGGGAATCAACAGCGTATTGTCATCAATCGGAAATAATGGTGCAAATATCAAGAATCAGTCACAAAGTGCAATTTATTATGAAGGTGCTGGCTGGTTTGGCTCTTTGAATAATATTAATAATCTTTCACTTTATAAACTTGAAGCAAACAACGCGGTAACCTGGGAATATACAGGTGTGCCAGTTGATCTTGCTTCTACTACTTATAATCTGAATAGCGGTTGGAACTGGATTTCCTACGCTCCTCAGGAATCAGAGGCAATTAACTATGCTTTGGATGGACTGGAAAATGGTGCCAATATCAAGAACCAGTCACAAAGTGCTATCTATTATGCAGGTGCCGGCTGGTTTGGAAGCCTCAATACAATGGATCCTACCGCTGGTTATATGCTTCAGATGAATGAGGCAGAACAGCATAATTATCCAGCTCCTGATGGAGATTTTGTTGCAGTAAATGAAGAAGAGAATCTTTCAGCAAAAACCATTTCTACAAACAATGGAACACGTGCACCTGACTGGTCGATCAATCCTGCAGATTATCAGTATAATGGTTCAATCTGGGGTATTGTTATGTTCAATGGTGTTGAGGTCGATATAACCACTAAAATGCTGGGCTGCTTTGTTGGCGATGAATGTCGAGGAATTGCAAGCGATAGTTCAGTTTTAGATTATACCGATCCATTTCCATTTGGACATATTATATTCCTGCCAATGGTTTATAGCAACGTTACATCTGGCGAAACTCTTACTTTTAAATACTGGGATGCCGGATCTGGTATTATCTTAGATGCCGCAGAAACCATAGAATGGGAAGCTGATATGGTAGTTGGTGATGGTTATGAACCTTACGTGTTTACCGTAAATACAAATTCCAACGGGGAAGATGAGATCACCCCAACCCAGATCACCAGTTGCTATCCCAATCCCTTTAACCCGGAAGTAACTATTTCTTTCTATCTGCAGAATATTGACAATGCTGATCTGAGTATCTACAACCTGAGAGGGCAGAAAGTGACCACTCTTTATAATGGCGTGCTTGCAGAAGGCAATCATTCGTATATCTGGGATGGGAAAAATGATAAAGGTATCGAGCAGGCTAATGGAGTATATTTCTATCGTCTGCAAACTGGTGGAGAATTTCATTCCGGCAAGATGTTGATGCTGAAATAAAGCATAATATCGGGCAGGGGCAGTATCTCGTCCCTGCCATTAATACAATGTTAAGAAGTATGAATAAAGAAAAATATGTAAGAAGGAGTTTTAATTTATCAAAAAGGTATTAATGGTCATTTTTCTGGCTATGATTTCAACTTTTCTTTTTGGGCAATTTGAGAACTCGATCATAACGTGTTCGAGTGCAGTAGAGAATCCTGGTGATGAATTTAATATCACTATTGGTACTACTGAATTGCTTGAAAGTTGGAATATCTCAGCCTTTCAGTTTGAACTGGATTTCAATCCAGAAATAGTAACTTACACTGGCTTTGCTGCTGGTGAAGTTGTTTCAGGTATTGGTAGTCTCCTGGCAAATGAGAGCACTCCAGGACATGTTATTGTTGCTTTTGCTAATGCTCTGCCAATTAGTGGAGTAGGAAATTTAGTTACAATAAATTTTGAAGCAGCTGATGTGGGCTCAACAATTTTGGATGTTAATGATTTCAAGTATAATGCTACGTATTTGGCTGCTGGTAATTTAATTGATGGCAATGTTCAAGTAATTGAATACAATCTATTCCAGGATGTAGCAATTACTGCTGGATCAGGAAATGTTACTGTAGGTAACGAAGTAGTAATTCCTGTCAGCACAACTATGCTAACAAGTGATATGGGAGCGATCTCATTCCAGTTTGATCTATATTTTGATAATAGTTTACTTACTTTTGACGGTTTTTCATTAGGTGAAGTTCCTAATCCAGGTAACTTGATCGCTAATGAATCTACACCAGGTGTGGTATCAGTTGCCTATGCAAATGTAATGCCAATTACAGGTGAAG
>JAVCCT010000253.1 GCA_030765325.1 Candidatus Stygibacter frigidus
AAAAGTGCACATATTCATCATATTTGTCAATTTCAGGGAATTGACATTTTTCCCGTAGGGAATATTTATTTGTAGCCCTGGGTTCAAACGCAGTTTCTACCCAGGGGAAATATAATAAACCAGAATACCTACCCGTCCCAAACACCGGCTCTGCCGGTGTTTGGGACGGGTAGGCGAATATAAATTATAAAGCCCCAGATTGTCGCTCCGCTCCAACCTGGGGCTACAAATAAATATCGCCTACGGTGAAAATCCTCAAAATATATTGAACAGTCTCCGGTGATATTTTATATGAAATCAGGAAATTTTGTTGACAGATATGAATAAGGCAGCAAATATTTGTTTTAGGAAAAGTTATCACTTTTAAATCAATTTAAGGTTTGAGGAGATATTATGAAAAAGAAAATTTTACTGATTTCTCTATTAATTATTATTGCATTCTTGCATGGTGATGGACATCATCCAATGTATATAGAGATCAGGAATTCATTAAATGAAATTCCAGCAGCGGGAGATATTACATTTCAAGCCTGGCTCTTATCTAATCCTGATGAAATATTAAATGAAAACAATCCAGAATGCTTTTATCCAGCTTTTGGTTCAATGGTAAAAGTGAATTGTGGTCAGTTCTCCACCTGGAACGATATGGATATATTACATCTGGAAGTAACTGAAATATCATCTGGAGATTGTGGTTTTGGTGAATATCAGCTTAGTAATAATGCTCCACAGTTTTTTGACATGTTCAATGGGGGTATATATCTGGGAGATGGATTACCACCTGATATTGAATTACCAGCTGAATTTATCACTGATGAAGATATAGAACTGGTTGTAGATTTTTCAGAATATGTAATAGGAATATTCACTGGTATAATCGCAACTGGAAATGAGAATATTGATGTTGATATCTCAGGTAATATGGTGACATTAACTGGTGCGGAAAACTGGTTTGGTAGTGAAGTAATTACTTTTGAAGTAACTGGTGTGGAAGAAAACGACAGCGATGATGTAACTGTAATTGTTAATCCTGTAAATGATGCCCCGGTTTCTGCATTACCGGTGCATTTTCAATTCAATGAAGATGGCAGTTTCGTTCAGGATATCAGTCAATATTTCAGTGACTTAGAAGGTGATGAACTAAGTTATGATGTAGAAGGAAGTGAACATATTGCTGCCACTATTACAGGTGCTGAATTATCAATGACATCAGATGCTGATTGGAATGGCACGGAAAATATCACAATTATGGTCTCAGATGATCAAAGCAGAGAAACTACTACCGTAGAAATGCCGGTGATCGTAAACCCTATGAATGATGCTCCGATGCTTAATTTGCCGGAGCAATTAATTTTTCAGGCTGGTGAAGAAGCAGCAGCAAATTTCAATCAGTATATGATTGATATAGATGGAGACCCGCTGTCACTCTCAGTATATGGGGAAGATGAACTGGAAGTGACATTCAATGGCAGCCTGGTTACATTTACTTATCCAGAAGGCTGGCATGGTAGTGAAGAGATGATCTTTGCGGCGGAGGACAATGTATTACGAGCTACGGGCAGCGATACCGTGATGATCAATGTATTTTATCCAGAGGATAGCATCTTATCGTGTAATAACTATGAAATAAATGATGGTCAATCTCTCACTGTCCCGATAATTATAACAGAGATATTTGAAGAATGGTCAATAGTCTCTTATGAGATACATTTTATTTATGATCCCACAGTATTGTCATATGACGATTTTTCCATTTCTAATTCGATAATGACTGGTGGGGTAGCAGAAGTTGAGGAAGATACTCCAGGTGATCTGATAATCAATTATATGCATTATTTACCAATTAGTGGTGCGGGTTCTTTGGTAGAATTGGACTTTGACGGTATATGCTTTGGTGAATCTTCATTAGACATAGTTTCAAGTGTAATTAGTAATCAGGAAATAAATGGATTTGTGGATGGAGAAGTGATAGTAAATGATATTGGATTAGCACACCCGCCAGTAGCTGATGCAGGAAATGATTTTGGGGTTGTTTCTGGGTCTGAAGGGACATTAGATGGTAGTGCGTCTTATGATCCCGATGGTGATGACATCACATTTTTATGGGAAGCTCCGAATGATATTATTATTGATGAATCTGCTTCAGCCATAACTCAGTTCACAGCTCCTGTTTTGATGGATGATACTGATTATACAGTAACGTTTATAGTTTCAGACGGACAATCATCAACCTTAGATTTTGTGACAGTAACGGTCAATTATATGAATCATGCTCCGGAAATAGATCTTCCAGCCCAATTTGATTTTGATGAAGATGGGCAGTTAGAGCTTGATTTTAGTGAATATATTAGTGATTTTGATGACGATGATCTTTATCTTAATGTTGAGGGTAATGAAAATATTTTAGTGGATATTAATGATTTGGAAGTAGTCCTGTCAGCTACTGCAAATTGGAATGGCAGCGAGGTTCTTACTTTTATTGTCAGTGATAATATTCACCGTTTGGAAGCAGCAGCAGATGTGATAGTAAATGTAGCATTTATAAATGATATACCTCATGCGGATGCCGGGATGAATATAAATGGCAGAGATGGTGAGACGATAAGTCTGGATGGCAGCGGATCATGGGATGTGGAAACTGAAGAGTTGGAGTACTTCTGGATATCACCCGATGGAGTAATTTTGAGTGATCAATATGCGATTTCTCCAACTTTTACAGCTCCTCAGGTGGCTGATCCAACAGATTTTGAGTTTACTCTTCGGGTTTCTGATGGAGAATTTCTGCAGGATGAAGACATTGTAGTTGTTACAATTCAGGATGATGAACCTGTGCTATTAAATGTTGATCTACTGCCAGATAATCATGCTTTATTTACCTGGTCTACCCCAAGCAGCGGAGTAAGTGATCAGGAACTAGAACAGGGTTTTGAAGGAGTGTACTTGCCACAAGGCTGGCTGAATATTGATAATGATGGAGATGGAAACTACTGGTATATCTATGTGCAGTCACCGCATTCAGGATCGAGTTCGGCAGGAAGTCAATCATTTCATCCCACCGCAGGTGCATTAACTCCTGATAACTGGCTGATCTCGCCAGGAATAGAGGTTGGCCCATTGTCAGAATTGCATTTCTGGATAGCTTCTCAGGATGAATTTTATCCCAATGAGCATTATGCGGTATTAATCTCTGATAATGGTACGGA
>JAVCCT010000258.1 GCA_030765325.1 Candidatus Stygibacter frigidus
ATACATTGCAGAGATTGGATAAAAACCGGTCCGGTCAACTCAGTAAATATTTTCATATAAGATTTCATCAGCATTTCCCGTGAGTCTGCCTTAAAAATTTTTATCGCTTCATTATTAACATCTAAAACTTTTATCAGCAGGACAAATTTGATCAATTTCTGGGGGTTTTCTGTTAAGTATCTCTCAATGTCTGTTATGCCCAGGTTTTTTAATTCTGCCAGTTTCCTGAAAATCCTGCTATAATCCAATTCCCAGAGAGGGATGGGACTATTCTCAAACAAACTGTGATACCGTCTTTCACTTTCCCTAAGCTCGTTTGCAGCCTTCCCGTCTTCTGTAGTATCAAGCATGATCACAAAACAATGCTCACTGTTAACCTTCACTATCCCCTGCAAATGAACAATCTTCGCGGGTGTATCATTCACTTTCAAAACCAGATCACATGTCTCATGAGCATTGCTGATAAATGCATTTTTTAGAAACTGCTCAAATAATGCTCTTGTCTCCTGGTTAACAAACTGCCCAAACCTCTTATTTATTAAATTTGACCTGTCTTTCTCTAACATTCTGGCGGCATTTAAATTCAAACCCTCTATCACACCTCCTCGCCCAAATGTAATGTAGCTCGATGGTGCAAAATCGTATAGCTCTTCATATTTACTTCCTGCTTCCTGTGCTTCAAATCTTGCCTGAATAAGCTCTTCATTTTGCAATTCCAGCTCAATCTGGTGCACTTCCAGTTCATGGATCAATTTCTTCGCTGTGATGGGAAGTTTAAAACGCTTCTTTTGGGATTTTTTCTCCGCCAGCAATTCTTCTGCTTTTTTCCGTCTGTTTTGAGGATCTAAAGAGCTATTTTCATCTATCATTTCATCTCCCTTCTGCTATTCAATTCATTTTTCTTCTTTTCTAATATCTCATTAGCTTCTTTAAGCTGTAATTCCAGCTCTTTTGCAATTGTTACATCATTAAAGGTGATCACAAGCCCATCTATCAGATCATTTAGTGTGCGATAGGGCATGATCCGTATATTAAACCATCTGCCGTCACTTGTTGAACACGCTTCTTCATTATAGATCAGTGTTCTCAGCACTTCTCGAGCCTGAAACTCCAGATCAGGGTTATTCAGATCAGTTACCAGATCAGTAAATGGCCTCCCGATATCTGAACCCCGCAATTTAAATATCTTGGTCAAATTATTTGTAAATCTGCGGATATTAAGTTTTTTATCAAGGAAGAGTGTGCCAATTTCTGTGCTGTTTAGCAGGTTTTTCATATCATCATTAGCCTGCACATAATCATTTACTTTGCTTTGCAGTTCCTGATTCACAGTTTGCAGCTCCTCATTCATACTCTGCATTTCTTCTCTGGAGGTAGTCAGCTCCTCATTTGTCGATTGCAGCTCCTCATTTGTAGATTGCAGCTCCTCGTTTGTTGATCTCAATTCTTCCTCAGAAGATTGCATTTCTCCTCTCAGAAAATTCATCTCTTCATTTACACGCTGCAATTCCTGACTTAGTTCTCTTTCAGGACCACTTCCCTTTGCTTTGCTTAAAACTGCTTTTCCTGTTGGAGCAATGTTCTCAGTAACATCCTCAAAAACTATCAGGATCGCATCTTTTAGAGGTTCAGGCTTATCTATTCGCTGCACGATAACATCCACGATTTGAGTTCCTCCATTGATCCCTATTTTCACATTAGGAACTTTCACCGCCTTATAGCTCTGCCTTGCTTGTCGGAAACTCCTCGATAATATCTCGCTCAGTCCCTCCCGTGCCATGGCATGAATATTCCAGTTAGCTTTGCCGGATGCTGGCTCCAGATATTTGCCCGTTCTACCTGAAATATGGATAATGTCACCCTCGCCATTTACCAGCACACTCGCTGGTGCATAACGCTCCAGTACGTACTTCTCAGTTAGTTCCTGAATATTACCATATTTTTTTGCCGTTCTCTCTTGCTTATTGTCTTGTTTCTGTGATTTATAAAAAGCACCAGGTAGATCAATCAATTCTTTGTCAATTGTTGCCGTTGGATTCTGAAATATTTTACATCTGCTGTCAATCTCAATAAATCTTGTATTTGAATAACCAATAGTTTCGGAAGTACCCAGCAGTAATATTCCACTATTATTAAGACTGTAATTAAAAAGCGAAATGATCCTCTTCTGTAATACTGGCTCCAGGTAAATTAGCAGATTGCGACAGCTTATAATATCCAGTTTTGTAAAGGGTGGATCTTTGATCACATTTTGAGTAGCAAAAACAACCATCTCGCGGATAGTGGTTTTCAAACGATAACCATCATCAGTCGCAATAAAAAACCTGCTGATTCGAGACGAAGACATCACTCCTGCAATATTATTGGGAAAATTCCCCTTACGTGCTTTCTCTATGGCATCTGTATCAATATCTGTAGCAAATATTTGCAAAGATATGTTCCGCTGTGGTTTCTGCTGCTCCAGAATTTCTATAAAAACCATTGCCAGGGAATAAGCCTCCTCTCCTGTTGAACAGCCTGGTACCCAGGCTCGCAATACCTGTCCATCATGCGCTCGCTCTATAAGCTCAGGCATCACTTTTTCAGATATCAGCTCCCACACTTTTGTATCGCGAAAAAAACTCGTTACCCCGATTAATAGCTCTTTAAATAATATCTCCACCTCTCCAGGATTTTCCTGCAAATATCTCACGTAATTGCTCATCTCTTTGATCTGGTGAACATTCTGCCGCCTGCCTATTCTCCGCAGCAAAGTGTTGACTTTGTAATCTGAAAAATCATTACCAGTGTGATCACGCAGTAGAATGAAGATCTTTTCCAGATTACTTTTGTTTGCCTGGGTTATGATTGATTCTTTTTTTAATACAGGGATATGATTTAAAAAATTGATCAGCTTCTCCGGTAAGTCCTCCGCAGATGCTTCAATATCTGCTATCACTGCCCCCAAAGCACTCCTTGGCATACCATCAAATTTTGCCGTTTCTGGACTCTGCACAACCACAATACCATCTTTTTCTTTTATTGCCTTCAAGCCCAGACTGCCGTCAGAACCCATGCCAGACAAAATTATGCCAATGCTGTTCTCCCCACGATCATCTGCCAAAGATCGAAAAAATATATCAATCGGTAAACGCAACCCATGCGATTCCACCGGATCAAATAACTGCAAACTGCCATTTAATATTGACATGCTTTTATTAGGAGGGATCACATAAACGCTATTTGGATGCACTTTTGCTCCATCAATTGCCTGCATCACCTTCATTTCTGTTATTCTCTGTAATAATTCCGGCATTATTCCCACATGATGAGGATCAAGATGCTGAATAACCACAAATGCCAGTCCATTACCAGGCGGCATATTTCCAAAAAAATGCTCCATTGCCTCTAATCCACCTGCCGATGCACCAATCCCCACTATATGAAATTGCCCAATAGTTGTAACTTTAGATATTTGTCTAGTTCTCTTAGTATCCTCACTACCCTTTGTCATCATAATTCTCCCAAAATCGCAATTCATTATGAAATTAGAATATCATCAAAACGACGCTGCTGTGTTTCATTACTGCTTTTTTTAGTTTATATACGCTACAGCGTATAAACTAATAAAATTCAAACAAAAGTCAAGTAATATATTTTAGCTATATTCCACCCCTTACTAAGTGCACGTCCACTTGTCTAAGATTTATTCTTTTCTGTGTAATTCTGCCTGCCGTGCCGTAGCTTTCTGAAAGTACTCCATAACCTTGGTGAAGGAGTAAGCGTAGGATGGTGCCTTCTGTGGTTAAAAAGTCTTACATCACATTATCTATGTTAATCCGCCTAATCAGCGTCATCCGTGTTCTATTTTTTTTCTAACTACCGAATTTGGTTGTGGTTTACCTGTCATCTCTTACCCGGATTACCGTTCAAAAGTCCTGACTTAGTTGAGTATAATCTTCTTTTCAGTGTAATTCTGCCTGCCGTGCCGTAGCTTTATGCGTAGGATGGTGCCTTCAGTTGTTCAAAATCTTACATTTTATTAGCCTATGGATTACTTGTCAGCCTATGGCTGATTACATTTGATTACACCCTCTC